>CAIPFQ010000094.1 GCA_903864395.1 uncultured Chlamydiae bacterium
CTTTGTCAGACCTCGCAACCGAGCGAAGTTATCGCCTCGAAAATTGTCGGAAAATCAAGCCGCTTGAGAGCCACTACTGGGATAGCGAATGTCGGAATTATGAAAATAGCCGACCTGAGGCATTTCTCCTCTATGTGGATCATACCAATTGGCCACGAACATATTAAGCTTCAACTTAGGCTTGTCGATACAGTCTCGAAAGATATTCCATCCCAACGCGATTCCAGCCACGACAAGAGAGAAAAAAGAGATGATAAATGCCCATAAATTATAATCCATGTGTGCTGTCACCAAATAATTCATGTCCCGTGAAATCATCCGCCACCTATCCACCACCTGTTGGAAAAAGAGTGATTACAGAGATGTGTGGATTTATCATAACTCACTAAAGAAAAAGAATCTGGGTGATAGGATTTGAACCTACGGCCTCTTGCACCCCATGCAAACGCGCTAGCCAAGCTGCGCTACACCCAGATGATCAGGAGAGACTGCGGTCGCAATCCCTTCAAATTCGAATTCTGCTTTTTTAAACTCTTTGACGCCATGACGCGCGGACTCCTCGACGATCTTTTCCAAAGTGTCCCCAGGGTGAAGCTCCAACGAACTAATATCCACGGCGATCGAAGCGGAGAAATTGACGCCATTGCGAAGCCCTTTAACGCGAAAATTTGCATAAAGCGCATCCTTCTTACGAACGACATTCACAAAACGGATCAAATTATTCTCAGCTAAATTTTTCAAGATCTCTCTCCCCTGTAAAAGAATGCCCGATTCTAAAAGAGATTGCCTCTTTCTGTCAATTCCCAACTTGGAGTACAATGAAAAGCCTATGGGTTTCCTCAAAGAACAAATCAAACGCCTAGACCCTTCCTGGCAAAGCACCCTCCTCCCCGAATGCGACAAACCTTTTGTAAAAAATTTAGAACTATTTTTGACCCAAGAAATCGCTTCAGAGACCCCTATTTATCCCCCTCAGGAAAATTTTCTCGCAGCTCTCGAAGCTACGCCCCTCCATAAAGTCAAAGCGGTGATCGTTGGACAAGACCCTTACCACGGCAAGAATCAAGCGCATGGCCTCGCCTTCAGCGTTTCCGAAGGAGTTCCCTTGCCCCCTTCCCTCAAGAATATTTTTAAAGAAAGAGAAACAGATCTCGGAATCAAGCGGCCAAAGAATGGATCTCTTCTTTCTTGGGCCAAACAGGGAACCCTCCTTCTCAATGCCACTTTGAGCGTGCGAGAAGGAGAGCCAAAATCCCATTTTGACCAAGGGTGGGAATTGTTAACAGATCGAATCCTTATGACAATTAATGCCCTCGCCTCTCCTGTAGTTTTTATTTTATGGGGAAAAATCGCTCAAGACAAAGCGTCCCAAATACAAAATTCTCCGCATAAACTCATCCTTACAACCCCTCACCCCTCCCCTTTTTCCGCATCCTCTGGCTTTTTTGGCAGTCGCCCCTTTTCCAAAACAAACGAATTCTTGCAACGAGCGGGAAAAGATCCTATAGATTGGTCTTAAGGTATGACGTCAAAAAAAATTACATTTTCCATCGCTTCGATCTTTTTCACTTTTTTCGTAGATAATCTTTGCTGGTCGATCGTATTCCCCCTTTTTGCTCCCTATTTCCTCGATGTCAATAACACCCTTTTTTCTCAAGAGCTCGAAGAATCGACAAGAACCCTCATTCTCGGATTTTTCCTCATGGCCTTTTCTCTCGGTCAATTCATCGGAGCTCCTCTTTTGGGCGAATACGCTGACCGCAAAGGGAGAAAACAAGCTTTGATCCTCAGCGTCCTCTTTACCTTCGGGGCCCTAGCTTTGAGCGCCTGGGGCATGGGAACCGGTGTTTTGTGGCTCCTCTTCATAGGCCGCCTTATCACAGGTCTTTTTGCTGGGAATATGTCCATTTGTCTCGCCGCTGTCGCAGACTTAAGCCCTACAGAAAAAGCAAAGGTAAAAAATTTTGGATATCTCTCCGTCCTCGCTGGACTCTCCTTCATCTTAGGCGCGTTTTTAGGGGGAAAACTTTCCGATCCTACCCTTTGCTCCCTCTTTTCTCCCGCATTTCCCCTCTGGGCAGCCACCGCGCTCACTGCCTTCAATCTTCTCTTTCTCTATTGTGGATTTCAAGAAACACACCCCATCGATGAAACGGTGCAATTCAACTTGCTCGAATCCTTTCGCAATATTAAACAAGCCTTACATACAGAAAAGATTAAGAAAATTTATGCCGTCTACTTTCTCTTCCTTTTTGCTTGGACCATCCTCTTTCAGTTTACCCCTGTCCTCGTCGTCCAAAACTTTCAATTTAACAGCTCCGATATCGGAGATCTCGCTCTCTATATGGGGCTTTGTTGGGCTCTAGGATCCACTTACCTCAGCAAAATCTTGCTCCATCGATTTTCTTCGCTGCGCGTTTTAGAAGGGTGTTTATGCAGCTTCACAGGGCTCCTTATGATCGTGCTGTTCACAGAACATAAAATAACCACTCTTGTCGTCATTGGCGGCTGTGTCATGATCGGTGGGCTTGCTTGGCCTCTTTGCACGAACCTCATCTCAAGCCTCGCCCCAAAAAACATGCAGGGGAAAATTTTAGGCATCAGCCAATCCGTACAATCCCTCTCGATGGCCATAGCCCCTGTAGCAGGAGGTCTTGTCGCAAGCGGCGCTATCCGCGCGCCTTTTATCGTCGCAATTGTCTCTGGCTTTCTTGCTATCCTTGTCTATTTTAATCTAAGGGATTGTGAAACAATAAAATGAATGAGGATCTCCAGACCGCTATTGAAACTCTTTTACAAAAATCACCTCCCACCAGCTTGCGCAAAGCGAGCGAAGAAATGTCCCATGCCTATAGAACTGGACAAGGATCCCAATCGATCTTCGAGAGCGAATCAGCAAAACTTGCTTATCTGGCAGTTCGGATGCCCGCAACTTTTGCAGCCATAAGCGAAGTACTGCGCCAGCTTCCCATCGCTCCCACCTCTTGGCTCGATCTGGGAGCAGGGCCCGGCACTGCGTCCTGGGCCGCTGTCACCCTTTTTCCTGAATCAAACTCTTTCACCCTCATTGAAAAAAACTCGCAAGCGATCGCTCTCGGACAAACGCTCAGCGCTTCCCACCCTCTTCTCAAAGACGCAACATGGAAATGCGCCTCTCTCCCTCTCCCTTTGCCAAAAGCCGATGCGGCGATTTTTTCTTACACGCTCAGCGAACTAAAAACTCCTGACCTTTGTATCGACCAATGGCTTCAATCAGAGGTTCCTTGGCTCATTGTGGTAGAACCAGGAACCCCCCGTGGCTTTGCTTGCATTCGCGCTATCCGCGAACAGATTCTATTGAACGGAAAACATCTTTGGGCGCCGTGTCCCCACAAAAAACCATGCCCTTTATCGGGCCAAGATTGGTGCCATTTTTCTGCTCGCCTACAGCGCAGCAAAATACATCGCTCCATAAAGACAGGCGAAAAAGGATATGAGGACGAAAAATACTCGTACCTGATCGCATCGCGCAAAGAATATGCGCAACCCCCTCACTCTAAAATTTTGCGCCACCCCCAAAAACACAGCGGGCATGTCAAACTTTCCCTTTGCACTCCAGAGGGCTCTTTTAAAGAAGTTACTATAGGGAAAAGCGCCCCCCTTTACCGAGCGGCTCGCAAAGCCGATTGGGGCGATATTTTGGTTGCAAAGGATCCGAGCTAGTTGTATAATATAAGTACAATGGAAAACGATTTTAATGAAATATTAAATAACTTGGTTTCATACCCAAGGAAAAGTCAAATACAAATTGACTTTGATTTAGAGAAAAGATTGTTTATTTTGTCCGTTCCCATTCATGGATGTAAGAAATCTATCACAAGCTCTGTAAAAAAATATGTAGAATCAAGAAAGGAAATAAAATTTAAGCCTCATGCAACATTTTTTAAGCTTGAAGAGGACAAACAGGTCCTTCTCATTCAAGAAATTCCATTTCAATATGAAATGGGCGAGGGGAGCAAAAAAGATATTTTATATTTTTACCAACTCGCAAAAAAATGTCATCAAATGCTCAATGAAATCGCTCTAGAAGAGCACCGTAAGGCAGCACTTGACCTCATGCAAGATGTTTGATAAAATCATTTCTATGCAATTTTCTCCTAAAGGCTCTCTCATCGCTCTAGCGACCCCCTTCAAAAAAGGTTTTTCTATCGATTGGAAAAGCCTTGAAAAACTGATTGTCTGGCATATCGAAGAGGGCTCCGATGGGCTCGTCTGCTGCGCAACCACAGGCGAGGGGCTAACGCTTTCAGAGGGGGAGAAAAAAAAAATTACAGCCTTTTGCGTGACTACGGCAGCAGGAAGAGTTCCTATTATCGCAAATAGCGGAACGGCGAGCACGCTTCACTCGGCGCGCCTCAGCGAGCAAATGCTCAAAATCGGAGCAAGCGCCACCCTTGCCGTCACACCCTACTACAACAAGCCGACCCAAAGAGGCTCTATTCTTCATTTTGCCGAAATTGCAAAGGCGGGGCTGCCCGTCATCGTATACAATAATCCAGGGCGCTCAGGCGTTCTTTTGCAGCTAGAAACAATCGCTGCGATCGGACAAATTCCTGGTATTGCTGGATACAAGGACTCAACGGGTGATCTCAATTTTATTCGAACTCTGCGCAAAATATCCTCTATCCCCATTTTTTCTGGTGACGATGATTTAACCTGCGATTCTCTCAAAGAGGGCGCAATCGGCGCGATTTCAGTCATCGGCAATTTATTTCCTAAAGCATGGAAGCAAATGATCTCTTTGGGACTCGCACAAAAATGGGAAGAGGCTGCGGCGATTTCAGAGACCTTGAAACCTCTGTGTAAAGCCATGTTTCTTGAAACAAACCCTCAGTGTGTCAAATTTGCTCTAACCCTTCTTGGGCGCTGCCAAAGCGTCTTAAGACTCCCCTTAGTCCTTCCAGAGGAATCTACTCAAAGAAAAATCACAGAAACTCTTCAAGAGCTAAGAAAACATTTCCCCCTCTTATAAGATTTGAAATTCTGAAGGAGAAGTAAGGGAATAAGACTTCCCTTGTTTTTCAGGACGTCCTCGAATGGATACGAATTTCTCATCTCTGTGGGCATCACAGGCTTTCTTATAATCTTCAAGAGACAAAGGAATGCGAATATTTACAAATCGATTATTCTCAGACTCCCAAAGAACGGTTATAAATCTACGACCTATCTCAGATAATTCGGATTCGAAATCTTCTTCCTCATTAGTAACTTCTCAATAAGTCCTGGCGCAGCGCAAGAATTCTTCATGGAGGTCTGATTCAAAATTAGGGGCAAGTTTCAATTTTACGGCTACGCTCCCTACTGGACTTTTGACAAATCAGTGGGCTGTGCCCATCTGATTTGTTAAAAATTGAATGAA
>CAIPFQ010000095.1 GCA_903864395.1 uncultured Chlamydiae bacterium
CAAAGTCGAGGTAAAGCCTCTGCTTGCAGAAAACGACGTTGGGTTAATCTTTTTTATATAGATCCATTATTCATTCAGTGCTATGATGGATCGAGCACGCTCTTTTTTAGGCTTTTTCCACCCAAATCCAGCGATTTGAACACTTTATCTTCGTAGAAAGAGTCGGGTTTTAACATTAAAGCCCCTCTCTATTCCACCGTGACCGATTTGGCTAGATTGCGGGGCTGATCAATCGCGCACCCCCTTGTTTTAGCGAAAAAGTAGGCAAACAATTGTCCTACGACCGTTGAAGCAAAAGGGGCGAGAGGATCTAGCGTGTCTGGCACCCAGATCACATCGTCGGCGATCTCTTTCACAGAGGTCAGATGATGGGGCGCAATCGCTAATATGGGCGCGCCACGCGCTTTTACTTCCATGAGGTTGCTCACGATTTTTTCTTCTGTAGCCAAATTCGCGCAAAAAGCGATCACTGGAAATTGCGCGTCTAAAAGCGCCAAAGGCCCATGCTTTAGTTCCCCAGCAGGATATCCATTTGCGTTTACATAGGAAATTTCTTTGAGTTTGAGAGCCGATTCTAAAGCGGTGGGGAACATGTACCTGCGCCCCATAAAGAAAAAGTTGTTGAAGTCTGCGTATTTCTGCGCCATTTTCTCGATCCAAGATGCCTGATCGAGTACGCATTGCACCTCGGAAGGAATTCTTTCTAGCGCTTGCAAAAGCTGCTCTTCTTCTTTTAAAGACAGAGTTTTTCTTTCTTTTCCGAGACGAATCCCTAAAAGAGCGAGAGTCGCTATTTGACTCGTAAAAGCTTTGGTGGAACAGACGCTAATTTCAGGGCCTGCCTGCAAAAAAATCATCGTGTCCGCCTCTCTCGCCAGCGTTGAATTGAGAGAGTTGCAAATTGCGATCGTTTTACATCCATGGCTTTGCACAGCGCGAAGTGCTGAAAGAGTGTCTGCTGTCTCTCCCGATTGGCTCATCGCAATGCAAAGCGTTGTAGGCTCCATGAGAGAGACTCGATAGCGCGCCTCCGATGCAATTTCAGAAATGGCAGGAATCCCTACGAAATCCTCCAGAAAAAGAGTGCCAATTTGTCCCGCGTGCGCCGAGGTTCCACACCCAAGGAACAAAACCCTAGAAGCGTCTCGAAATAACTCAAAGGTGGGAGCCATGCGATGTTCTATATTAAGAGAAGCTTTCTGGATCGTTAGGGGCTGCTCGAAAATCTCTTTGATCATGAAATGCTCAAAACTTCCCTTGGATGGTTTTTGGGAAGAACCTTCAATGCGCGTGCTTTTTTTATCGATTTGTTCTAAACTTTTTCCGTAAAGAGAAACTTTTCCTTTTTGAATTTTCGCGCTCTCTCCAGATTGCAAAAAAATCACGTTGTAATTGTCTCCAATCAATGTACATGGATCTGAAGAGAGAATCGTTTCTGTTCCTTGTTCATTGATGGCGATCGCAAGAGGGCAGTGCAAAGCAGAGGCGACAATTTCATCGGGATGATTTTTGTGAATCGCAAGAAGAGCGAAAATCCCCTTGAGACGAGACAAAGTTTTATGAAATGCCTCCAGAAAATCGCCTTGATAATATTTTGCAATCAGTTGGGCAATAACTTCTGAATCTGTCTCTGAAGCGAAGCGAACCCCCTGTGTACGCAGCTCTTCTTTTAAAACATTGTAATTCTCAATGATGCCGTTATGAATAAGGGCGACAGAACCTTTTTCATCAAATTGCGGGTGCGCATTTTGATCGCTCACTTTGCCATGGGTCGCCCAGCGCGTATGAGCGATCGCGAGAGAAAGAGGTTGCATCTGGATCACTTTTTTAAGCTCTGAAAGCTTTCCCGCTTTTTTGCAAAACGAAATTGTTCCTTGATGTACACCAGCGATGCCAGTCGAGTCATAGCCTCGATATTCGAGCTGCTCAAGACCGCTGAGGCAAACGTCTACTGCGTTTTTCTCTCCAATATAACCAAATACACCACACATTAGTATACAGAATAATGCGTTTAGATTTTCTTGGAAAGCTTTGCTGTAAGAGACAGAAAGAGAGGGATTTCTTTTCTCGCTCGATCTTCCATCCGCGCAGCCGAGCCTTCACTTTTTTTATCAGAGCTCCACTCTTCTAACGCTTCGACAACAAATCCATTCTTTGCAAGCCAACAAAAATAATCTGAAAGGGGACGGTGATAGGAATAAAATGTTTCTGATTTTTCCCCCTGGCCTGGATGAATTTGCAAAGGGATGTCCAAAGGAGTTAAGTAGCGATTCACTCGTCTGTATTGGATTTTTGCGGGCGCATCGATGCCCCAGCTGCTTTGGCGCGGAATTCGAAAACAAGGGTGGTTGAGAACTAAAAGAAGCAATCCGTCTTTTTTGAGATGGCGCGCTGCTGTTGCAATGGCCCTTTCTCCCTCAGCCATATTTTGCAAAGACAAAATAAAAGCGGCTTTATCGAAATCTGTTTTCTTGAGCTGGGTTTTTTCGCTCGTCACGTCTGAAACAATGAACGAAAACTCTTTGTTTTCTTGCCGTTTTCTTGCCTCCTCAATGAGTTTTTGCGAAAGATCTACGCCGCAATAGTTGGTTTTTTTGGGAAGATGACGCGCGAGAACGCCTTGGCCGCATCCTAAATCAAGGAGAGATTCTTCTGGCTGAATTTTTAAAAGGCGAAGAGCGTTCGGCAAAACGAGCGCTTGATGATAATAATGCCCCTTTTCTCCTACGCAGCCGCTATACCACGGCTCTGCCGCATCCCAGTCACTCATATTTCTTCCAATGCGCTTTACGCAAACTAAAAACCCAAAGAGGCAATAAACAAAAAAGAGAGCTACCGCCAATGAGTAGGCATTCATAAAAGATTGTTTTCCCAACGCCAAATTGGCTCGGTGGAAAAAACCCAAAAGCGAAGCCAAAAGAAGAGCCAATCATGCCTAAAATCCCTACAACCCAAATTCCTGTATTGCCAAAAGGAATTTTATAGGGACGCTCTACGAGAGGGTATTTGTAGCGCAATCGAATCGCGGCAATGAACATGATGATATACATCATTTGATACAGAATCGAAGAAAGAGCCACAAGAGCCCAATACGCGCTATTGACCGTAGGAAGAAAAACAAAAACAAAGGAAAGAGCCGTCACAATCAAGGCCTGCGTAATTAAAATTGAAATAGGCACCCCATGTCGGTTCACTCTTTGAAAAATCGGAGGCAAACTTCCATGTTCCGCTGTCGCGAGAAGCCCTCGGCTAGGCCCCGCGATCCAGGTGCTGAGCATTCCTAAGGCTCCTATAAAGGTCACGCCAGCAATCAAAGGGGTCGCCCACGGCATCCGAAAGGCTTCGAAAAGATAGCGAAAGGCTTCCATAGCTCCCGAGGCTAATTCAATTTGCGCTGCTGGGACTACCGCTGCGATGGCAATGGCTCCGAGGACGGAAAAAATAATGATTAAAAAAGCAGAGAGAAAAATGCCTCTAGGATAGTCTTTTTGTGGGTTTTTCACATCGCGTGCATGGACAGAAGACATTTCAAGGCCTGCGAGCCCTAAAAGAACGCCAGAGAGAAGCACAAGCTGATTCATCGAAGAGAGGTCGGGAAAAATATTTCCCCAGCGAAATTCTATCGCGCTAGGATGTTTACCAAAAATCCAAACCCCTCCTAATAAAATAATCAAAGCGATGGGGATCAGCGTTCCGAGGAGAGCTGCGATCGAACTGATCCACGCGGAAACACGCATGCCAAAAAAATTTATACAAGTAGCGAGCCAAAAAGAGGATAACACTGTCGGGACAACGTAGGCCTTGTTTGTGGCAAGGGCTGGATCAATGATGTAGGCGAGCGTTCCTGCGATAAAGGTGAGAAGCGTAGGGTAATAAATCACATTCGAAATCCACTGAAGCCAAATCGCAAGAAATCCCAATCTTTCCCCTAAAGCTTCCTTTACCCATGTGTAGACGCCGCGATCCGGCCAGGCAGAGGCCAGCTCAGAGGAGATAAAGGTGACTGGCAAGAAGAAGAAAAAGGCTGACAAAGAAAGGAATACGATAATGGAGAGCCCATATTCCGCGAGAAGCGGAAAGTTTTTAATATTGGATACTGCAGCCACATTCATGAGGGCTAGCATCCATCCGGTGAGGGCTTTCTTTTTTATTGGCAACATAGATCTCCATTTTAGTCGATTCACTTTCCAAAAATCAACTGGATTTTCTCAAGGAATCGGAAGCAAAAAAAGACTTCCTGTTTTAGCCTAGAATAGATATGCTTTCCTCCTAGAGGAATTGTGAGTAATAATACGAGAAAACCGCTCCCTATCGGGATTAGCGACTTCAAAAAACTGAGAGATGAAGGCTACGC
>CAIPFQ010000096.1 GCA_903864395.1 uncultured Chlamydiae bacterium
TAATGCTAACTGTCCGTAAAATGTCTCAGGGAGGAGGTTTTTTGGGGAGCGAGGTGGAAAGAGAAAATCTCATTCGGGAGCTTTTAGCTCTTGAGCCTCCCTTTTTCGATCTCGAATATGACATGGATCCAACGTTTCTTCATGAAGCGATCCAAAGACACCCCAAGACAAAATTCATCCTTTCTTATCATAACTTTCAAGAAACCCCTCAAGACTTAGATCGAATATACCGCTCCATGCAAGCCTACGCCGCTTTTAGCTACAAAATCGCAGCCATGGCTCAATCGACAAACGATGCGCTCAAAATGCTCCTTTTTGTAAAAACGCATCCTAAAACAAGCGCCATTTGCATGGGGGAGAGGGGATCGTTTGCTAGAGTGCTCGGCAGTGTGGCTGGCAACCTCATCAACTATGCAAGCTTCGATGAGACAGAACCCTGTGCGCCAGGCCAGTTGAACGCACAGGAATTGATGGATATTTATCATTTCCCTTCTTTGAATACGAAAACCGCTATTTACGGCCTCATCGGCGATCCCATTGAACAAAGTCCAGGGCATCTCTATCATAATGGCGTCTTTCAACAAAGAAACCTCAATGCTGTCTATGTCAAAATGAAGCTAGAACCAGAGGCGCTCGCAGAATTCATTCCCCTAGCAAAAGCCTTTGGATTTCAAGGCTTAAGCGTTACGATTCCACTCAAAGAAAAAATTCTGCCCTTTCTCGATGAAATTGCGTCTGCAGCAAAAGAAATCGGAGCCATCAACACCCTTCTTTTTAAACAGGGATGGATTCTGGGGACGAATACGGATGGTCTCGGAGCTCTCGATGCCATTGAAAATAAATGTTTTGTGCGGGGAAAAAAAATTGTTCTTCTCGGTGCCGGAGGAGCTGCCCGCGCCATAGCTTTTGAAGCGAAGCAACGGGGCGCTAAAATTGTCATCCTCAATCGAACCCAGCAAAGAGCCAAAAAACTTGCAGCCGATCTGGACTGTGAAGCAGGGGGGCTCGATGAAATCCCTAACGATTACGAAATTCTTATTCACTGTTCCCCGAATCCCATGCCGATCGATCCTCAAAAGATAAGATCAAAAACATTGGCAATGGATGTTGTCTATTCCCCCAAAAAGACACCTTTTCTCAAAGAGGCATCCTTAAAGGAGTGTCAGATCGTTTATGGAGAGGAAATGTTTCTGAATCAAGCCGCTAGGCAAACCGCTTTCTGGACGAGCCCATGATAGACAAAATTCTGATTTTTCCCTCAACAGAGCTTTTTCTTGGCAATCAACTTCTTAAAACAGATAAGCTCTTAGAGCTTTGTGGCAATCAAAAAGTCGTTCTTGTTGCAGACGCAGCGATCAAAGATCTATACGCCGTAGCGCTTGCAAAAAAACTGCGGGCGAACCTTCTTACGATCCCAAGTGGAGAAAAAACAAAAAACTGGGATACGGCGCAAACTCTCATCGATCAACTGTTCCAAGTAGGCTGTGGACGAGACACCCTCTTGATCGCTTTGGGAGGAGGCGTGACAACGGATCTTGTCGGATTTGTCGCCTCCATTTATATGCGCTCTCTTCCTTTCATTTCGATCCCCACCACTTTGTTGGCGATGGTCGATGCGGCCATTGGAGGCAAAACCGCGATCAACACGCCCTACGGCAAAAACCTCATTGGAACTATGTACCCACCACAAGCGATTTTTGTCGATTTTGATGTGCTCCAAACACTTCCTGCAAAAGAATGGTTGAATGGCCTGGCCGAAATTTTAAAAATGGGACTGATTCGCGATGGTTCCCTCTGGGAAATGGCTCAAAAAAATGGGGAAAGTTCGGCAATGATTCTGCAAGCGATCCTGGGGAAAATGCAAGTTATCGAACAAGATCCAATGGAACAAGGGTTGCGGCGTATTCTCAATTTTGGCCATACCATCGGCCATGCCTTGGAAGCTGTGTCTCTCTATAAAATGCCTCATGGGCAAGCGGTCGCTTTAGGTTGCCTTGTCGAGGCGCATTTGAGTCTGCAGCTAAACTATCTCGCGAAAGAAGATTTTGATTCTATTTTGGCGATGTATAAAAAGTTTGCTTTGACGCTTCCCAAAACATATACCCGCTCTCATCTTTTGCAAGCCATGGCACATGATAAAAAAAGAGCTTTTGGACAAATTCGTTTCGTTCTCATTGATCAAATTGGCCATGCCATCCCCTTTGATGGCGCTTACTGCCGCTCTGTCTCGCCAAATGAATTAGAATCGACTCTCGATTGGATGGAACAATGGAAATAAAATCGCTGCTCAAACCAATTTGCGCGACGCTCAAAATGCCTGGATCAAAAAGTTATACCAATCGCGCGCTCATCATGGCGGCCTTGACAAAAGGCTCGGTATCTCTTAAAAACCCCCTGGATAGCGAAGACACCGAGGCCATGATCGAAGCTCTTCGCACCCTAGGCATCAGGGTGGACAAGGAGCCAGACCAGATCATTGTTCATGGAGATGTAGGCGATATTGCAAAGACACAGCATCACCTGTCGGTAAAAAACTCAGGAACTACGGCTCGATTCATGTTGGCTCTGCTCTGCATTGTCCCTGGGATAAAAATCCTTCAAGGCAGCCCGCGATTAAACAAAAGGCCCATTCGAGATCTGGTCGAAGCTTTACAAAGCTTAGGCGCTCAGATTGCTTATTGCAATCAGCTCCATCAGCTGCCAGTCAAAATTTCTTCGTCGCGTCTCTTTGGAGATTCAGTGCGCCTCAGCGGCGATGTGAGCAGCCAGTTTTGCTCGGCGATTCTTCTTATCTCTCCCTATATCCTTTGCGCCAACAAAGGATTTACGATGCATATCGCAGGCGAGCTGATCTCAAAGCCCTATGTCAACATGACGCTAGGGTGTATGCAGGAATCAGGCGTCCATGTTGTGGTGCAAAAACCCTCTTCGCTCTATTTTGTCCCTGCCTCTCAAAGCTATCGCAGGGTGCAATATCTCATTGAAGGCGATTTTTCTAGCGCCAGCTATTTTTTCGCTATCGCCGCTTTGACGCGATCGACAATCACTGTGGAAAATTTAAACCCCTTGTCTTTGCAAGCGGATCGACAATTTTTAAAAATGTTAGAAACAATGGGAAATTCTGTGCGCTACGAGAACAACAGCCTGTGTATCGAAGGAAAACAGGTTGTTGCTTTAGATCAAGTCTCTATGGAAGATTGCCCCGATCAAATCATGACGATGGCGGTGCTGGCCGCGTTTGCCAAAGGAGTTACGCAAATTTCAGGGGCTCGCTCTCTCCGAGTGAAAGAAACAGATCGGGTTTTTGCCTTGAAAAAAGAGCTAGGAAAGATGGGGATTCGAGTGGAAGAAACTTTCGATACTTTGGTCATTTACGGAGGCTTGCCCCATGCAGCGGCCATCGCCACTTACAACGATCATAGAATCGCCATGGCCTTTGCTGTCGCAGGCGTATTTTTGCCAGGAATCGTCATTCATCATCCCGAAGTTGTGTGCAAAACATTTCCCACTTTCTGGGAAGTTTTAAATGAGCTGTATGAATAATATTATTTTCATCGGCTTTATGGGCTCAGGGAAATCGACCGTAGCCAGACGCTTGAGTCAATGCCTCAGCATCCCTTGGGTCGAAATGGACGCTTTAGTCTATCAAAAAACAGAGACGAAAAATATGCATGAGGTTTTTGCAAAAGGAGGCGAATTCCTTTTGCGCACGACTGAAATTGCGATTGCGCAAGAATATGCCTCGCAAAAGAATTTGATTATTTCCACGGGAGGAGGCGTGGTCCTCAATAAAATCATTCTCGATTTTTTTAAGCAAGCTGGAGGAAAAGTGATTTTTTTGAATGCTACGTTCGATACGCTCGCAAAGCGACTAGAAAAAGATGAGGAGAGACCTTTGTTTAAAAAGGATACGAACACAAAAAAACTCTATGAGTTTCGATGGCCTCTGTATGTAAATTATGCTGATGAGATTTTGAATGTCGATAACCAATCCGTCGACGACATCGTCAAAGGAGTTTTGAATGGCCTCTAATTTTTTTGGACAAATTTTTCGGATCACAACGTTTGGAGAATCACACGGCCCTGGGATCGGGGTGGTGATTGATGGCTGCCCTGCGGGACTTTGTTTAGAGGAAAGAGATATTTGTGAAGAACTTGCCCTTCGTCAGCCTGGTAAAAATCTCTACACGTCCCCAAGAAAAGAAGGAGATTTTGCCGAAATCTTATCAGGGGTTTTCGAGGGAAAAACAACAGGGGCTCCCATCGCCATTTTCATTCGAAACAAAGATGCTGACAGCGCGCAATATGAGGCGATCAAAGATCTGTATCGCCCTGGCCACGCAAATTTCACCTATTTAGAAAAATATGGAATTTTTGATTACAGAGGCGCTGGAAGATCGTCTGCGCGAGAAACCGCAGCGCGTGTCGCCGGAGGAGCTGTGGCCAAAAAGCTCCTTGCTCATTGCAACATAGCATGCACTGCGTTTGTCTCTGAAATCGGAGGGATTGCTATTTCTCCTCCAGACTTATCGAACTTGCAAACGATTCGTGAAAAAACCCATGCCAGCCCGATTTTTTGTCCCGATGCAATCGCCGCACAAAAAATCATGCAAAAGATCAGCGAGATCAAGGAAGAAAAAGATTCCTTAGGAGGCATTCTTTCCTGCGTGGCTCATGCACCGCCAGGACTCGGAGATCCAGTCTATTGCAAGCTAGAGGCTATGCTCGCTTTTGCAATGCTCTCTTTGCCAGCTACTAAGGGGTTTGAAATTGGCTCAGGCTTTGGATCTGCTCGTATGAGAGGCTCTGAGCATAACGATCCGTTTGATCTCGATGAGCAAGGCAAAATCCGTTTAGCTACGAATTTTGCAGGGGGCACGTTGGGCGGCATTTCTACGGGGGCTCCTATCCTCTTTAAGGTCGCTTTTAAACCAACCTCAAGTATTCAAAAGCCTCAAGCCACGGTGAATCTTCAAGGAGAAAAAGCTCCCTTTCAAATGCCAGAAACAGGGAGGCACGATCCTTGCGTTGCGATTCGCGCTGTTCCCATCGTCGAAGCCATGACGGCACTCGTCCTGGCCGATGCACTGCTACTGGGAAGGTGTGCAAAGCTCTAAAGATTGGAAGATTTTTTTCGATTACGATCTGCAAAACTGATGAGGTAAAGAGAAAAAGAAGTGAGGGCAAGGAAATAAAAAAGACCCTCGACCCCAAACCAAGACATCGCAAGGGGCGCTACAAGAGGCCCTAGAATCGCTCCAATGCCGTAAGACAACACAAAGCTCCCAGTCGCCGCTATAATTTGGTTCGAAGACACTTTTTCACAAACGTAAGCCATGCTCAACGGATAAATGGTAAGAGACGCCCCACCAAAACACCACCCAAGAAAAAATAGCAGCCAGTATATTTTGCCCACAAAAGGAATCATCAGCGCGGTCACAGTTGTCGCAAGCGAAATAATGCAAAGCACTCTATGCCGATCCGTCTTGTCCGCCCATAGGCCAACGGGCCACTGAAACACGAGGCCCCCAAAAATAATCGTTGCCATCCAAAAGCTAATATAAGAAATGCTAAGCCCAATTTCTTTCGCGTAGACAGGCACAAGCCCGTAGATCGCCCCCAACAAAATGCCAGAAATCACGCCCCCTAAAAACCCTAAGGGAGAAATTCGAAAAGCCTTTAGAATATTCATTCTTTCGTGATGCTCGATCTTAGGCTCCGAAAGTTTTTGCATGGCAATCGGAAAGATCGAAATCACCGAAAGAGCAGATGTAATGTAAAAAGGAAAAAGCGATTGGATGGGCGCAAGATTAATTAAGAATTGCC
Organism: uncultured Chlamydiae bacterium; assembly: GCA_903864395.1. Taxonomy (GTDB): domain Bacteria; phylum Chlamydiota; class Chlamydiia; order Chlamydiales; family SM23-39; genus CAIPFQ01. The sequence continues at coordinate 5,827 of CAIPFQ010000096.1, forward strand.
CAAGAGCAAGAGCGCCATAATAAACAGCGAGATAAATGGAAAGAACGACGCTTCTCGACTCTTCTGGGCTCTGCATCAAAAGCCAGCTTTCAATCACAATATAGACCCCTGCGATACAAATGCCACACCCTAAACGAATGATAGCCCAATACACGGGATCTACCCAAAAAGATTGCAAAAATACTAAACAGCTCGAAATCGCCGCGAACAGAAAGAAAGAACGAATATGCCCTATCCGACCAATCCATCGATCCAACCACAGCGAGCCAAGTAAAATGCCCACGTAAAGAGAGGCTGTGACCGCGCCGATCACCTCAGTGCTGAAATGTTCTAAATCGAGACGGACGGACACAAATGTATTCATCAAGCCACATCCCATAATAAGCAAAATAAGACTCAAGAGAGGAGGAAGAAGACTTCGTATTAAGGGGATCATAACTTTCATTATACCCTATATTAGGTGTTCTTTTTATAAAGATCTTGCATCTATATGTCCGTAAGTGCGTTACGTGTTTATTTAAAAAGCTTGCAATTATAATAATAAAAATGAAATAATGGAATTTGAGGTAGTTATGATTGATAAGTCAAAGGTTCTAATTAATTTAGAAATGTCTCTTTCTAATTTATCATTAATTTCAGGAATTGATATGGGGCGCCCTCCTAGGCTGGGGGTGATTCACGGGATCACCTTTGTGCTGGATGGGGATGATTTTCCTATGGAATCGGTGCAGTGGCTGAGTGGCGAGGGGGCAGAGCCCATTTTAGATATTTTAGATCGCAGCTATTGGGCGATTCACCACCACCTTATTTCTCTTCGCGACAACCCAAAGACAGATTGGGAGAGCAAGAGGGTGGAGGAGGGGGTTGCCGCGATCATGACCTTAGTGGGAGAGTCTGCGCGAAAAATAGATTTGTATCTAGCCTTTCGCCTAGGCCATGTGCTGGCAACAAAGGTTGTTGATCGGGAAGAATTTCGATCTTTGCAAAAATTTTATCTTCAGCATATCCGTAGCAAATTTTCCAATGGCATTGAAGGGGATCTTGCTTGGAGTGAAGAGTGGCTGGAAAATAAAGAAGCCCCTGCCTCGGCCGTTTGTGGACTCAAGGATTTTGAAACGGTTCGCAAAGATGGGGAGTATGAGCTCTTTTATCTTCGCAATGAGGACGGAAAACCTTATTTTAATCCAGCGCTTTTGCGAAATATTAAGCTGACGGTTGAGATGGAATCGCTCAGCGACACATTTGAGGAAGATCCTCTTTTGCAGGTGCGCTCGATGCTCGATCGCGACAGCCAAGCGAGTGCGAATCAAATCTTGGGAGAATCTCACGCGCAGTGGATTTTGTTTTTTAAAATGTCAAAAAAATTTGTGGGTCATGAACTCGCGCAAGCTTTAGGGAAAGTGGCCACTGCTTTATTTTTAGCGGCCAACCATCGCAATCTCCTTCAGCATACGTCATTAAAGAATTGCTTGCAGTATTTTGACGATTTTATTTTCTTTTTAAGGGCGGCTTTAAAAACGAGCGAATACCAAAAGTGGGTGGCCTATCCTCCAGATTCTAGTGACAAAGTGGCCTTGCTTCTTTTAGAGCTGACCCACTCTCTCTGTTCCAGTCTGTTTTTGCGCGCTGGCGGCATAAAACAGGAAGCGATCGGCCTTATTCATAGAACGATGCGCAAGGGAGAAGAGATGTCTCAAGCGATGGAAAAACATCTCGCTAAAGCAGAGAGCGTTTGGGGACAATTTTTTCTCGATGACGAAAGGTTGAGAGCTCTGCTCTCCCACTTTCCCAATGGTTCTCTTTTTAAGATTCTTGACATTGTGAGGGAGAGCCAAGACGAAAACGCAGTGGTCTCTTTCGACCCTATAGCGCAAGGCAATTTGCCCTCTCGCCTCTATCGAATCGATTGGGGGGAAAAGAAAATGCAGGCTATGCATTTGCCTGCACCCATTTGTCAATCTGTGATCAATAAAGTAGAGATTGTGGATGAATTTCGCGCCTTTTTGCGAAGGTATAAAGATCTATCAAAAAAACATTTTCTGATCAATTTGCAAGACAGAACTTCATGGAGAGAATTTTCTCGCAGCAAAAAGTTGGAAACTTTACAGCACAATGCTGAGTACACAAAATCTTACGCCAGCATTACTTTGTCCAAGGACACGGATTTTTATCATCAAGCTAATGAATATGCTCTGCTGAACCAAGCTGAGGATTTTATCTCAGCTCTCAAAGCGCAAATCGCCTCTGAAGCTGAGTGTGGATATTATTTCCCCCCCTCTTGGAATCCGAGCGAACGATTTGCGTTTGTCGAGGATGCGATCCGCTTGATTCATGCGCAATTTTTTCATAATAAAAAGGAATTGCACCGAAAAGACAGGGAAGATTTTATAGAGATTTTCTATCAACTCTTAGTTCTCAAAGCGCTAGAACATTATTCTCCAGATTCTATGAGCTTTACCTGTAAGGACGCTTTGGATGTCGGTTCTGCCGCCAGCGCTATTTTTTATGGTTTTATCAAAATGCTGACGGAAGAGACTTCGATGAAAGAAGAGAGAGATTTTTTTCTCTGGCTTTTTTACGTCCCCGCGCTCTTAGTGCGCGAGCGCGCGGCCGA
>CAIPFQ010000097.1 GCA_903864395.1 uncultured Chlamydiae bacterium
CTCGATTTAAAGGGATTGATAAAGAAAAAATCCTAGACCAAAAAGAAATTTCTTCGCCCTTATCTTTAGTGATTGATGAGGCGATTTTGTTTGTAGAAAGAAATACGCGACTTGGTGCTGAGATTGGACGAATTCATAGAAAGGATATTCCTGAATATCCTTCGATTGCTGTCAGAGAAGCGATTATTAATGCTCTTTTGCATACGGATTACAGCGTGAGAGGCTCTCACATTCAGATCGCAATTTTCTCTAATCGCATTGAGTTTACAAATCCAGGCGGTTTTCCGTTTGGACAAACCATGGAAAAGGCACTTGCTGGATTTTCTTGTCTGCGTAATCGAGTCATCGGACGCGTTTTTCGTGAGCTCAATCTCATTGAACAGTGGGGATCGGGATTGCAGAGGATTTTATCTAGCTGTGTGGAGCGGGATTTGAAAAAACCAGAAATTGCAGAGCACAGCAATCAATTTCGTTTGACTCTATTTTCTTCAGCGGAAGATTGAACCGATGACCGATTTTCTGGAAGCCAAGCTGCAACAGCGGCGATCTGCAGGAACTTTTCGCTCTCTTCAGGCGCAACAAGGGTTGATTGACTTAACCTCCAATGACTATTTTGGATTGGCTCGAGACACTGAAAGTTCCCCAAGCTCTTCGACAGGCTCGACGGGCTCTCGGCTTTTGACAGGCAATCATCCCTTTTACGAAAGGCTGGAAGAGCGTTTGGCAAAATTTCATCGCGCGGAAAGTTGTTTGATCTTCAATAGCGGCTACGATGCAAATCTCGGGCTCATTTCTGCTCTAGGGACTGAAGAGGTTACGTTTCTCTACGATTTAGAGATCCATGCCTCGATGATAGATGGTTTGCGTTTATCCAGAGCCAAAAAAATGCCTTTTCGTCATAATGATTTAGAATCTTTGGAACGAAGACTCAAAAGCGTTTCTTTGCCCGCTTTTGTTTTAGTAGAATCAATTTATTCCATTAGCGGCACTTTTGCTCCCCTCCTTGAAATAGCCTCGGTTTGTGCTTCTTATGGCGCAGAGATGATTGTCGATGAGGCGCATGCGACAGGAGTGCGAGGAGATAAAGGGGAAGGGCGCGTCTGTGAATTGAATCTTTCTACGCAAACATTTGCTCGCGTGCATACTTTTAGTAAAGCGCTCGGCGCTCACGGAGCGTGTGTGGTGGGGAGTCAGGCATTGAAAAATTACCTTCTGAATTTTTCTAGGCCTTTGATTTATTCTACAGCCATGCCGCTTCCCTCTTTTTATTTGATTGCAGCTCGCTATGAAAAAATGGAAAAAGAGGCAAAAATGCATCAAGGGCGATTGAGACAATTGGCGGAGCATCTTACACAGTGTTTAGGGCAAAACAGAGGGGAGGGGCCCATTTTTCCTTTCATCTTTCCTGGGGCGGCCAACGTGCGCGCCAAATCGCAACACCTAAGAGAGGCAGGCTTTGATGTGCGCGCGATCGTTGCCCCCACAGCGCCCCGAGGCAAGGAAGCTTTACGCCTTGTGCTTCACAGTTTTAATAGAGAAGAAGAGATCACCCAGATCATGGAGATATTGCAGTGCGCCCCATTATCGTAGCAGGGATTTCTACAGAGGTGGGGAAAACAGTTGTTTCGACAATTTTGACAGAGAGTTTAGCCTCTTATTATTGGAAGCCAGTCGAATGTGGAGAAGAAAAAGATTCTTTTTGGGTCGCCTCTCATCTCAGCCATCCAGAGCGTTGTTTTCCTCCCTCCTTTTCGTTTAAAACGCCCTGTTCGCCCCATTTAGCTGCGCGCTTGGAGGCCGTGAGCCTGAAAGCCAAGGATTTGGTTCCTCCTGTTTGTGAAGATTTTTTAGTTATTGAGGGGACAGGAGGCATTTTAGCGCCTCTCAATGAGACAGAGACTTGGATGGATGCGGCCCTTTCTTGGCAAGGGCAGTGGATCTTAGTGCATCGCCATTATCTTGGCAGTTTGAATCACTTTGCTTTGACAATCGAAGCCATGCGTGCGCGAAACATCTCTCTTCTCGGCGTTGTTTTTAACGGCGCAGGAGATGCAGGGACAGAAGAAATGCTTTTGAAAAAAGGAAACACTCGTTGTTTAGGAAGACTTTTATGGCACGATCAATTAACGCCTTCAATGATTCGAGAGACGGCAGCTCTCTGGAAACAAACCCTTCAGTCAGCCCTTGGGTCTTGAGGGATCTGGCCTGTATTTGGCACCCCTTTACACAAGCCTACAGTGCTCCTGCGCCCATCCCTATATTCAAGGGTGAAGGCGCTTATCTTTACTCTGAGACGGGAGAGGCGTATTTAGATGCGATCTCTTCTTGGTGGGTAAACCTTCATGGTCATGCGCACCCCTATATTGCAGAGCGCATCGCACAGCAGGCAAGAGAGTTAGAGCATGTTATGTTTGCTGGATTTACGCATCCTCAAGCGATTCTTTTTGCAGAAAGACTGCTGGCTTGCTTGCCTTCAGGGTATTCTCGCGTTTTTTATTCTGACAATGGATCGACTGCGGTGGAAGCTGCGCTTAAAATTGCTTTGCAAGCCTCTGGCGCGGGGAAAAAAATTTTGTCTTTTACGGGAGCCTATCACGGCGACACGTTTGGCGCGATGGCGGCTGCGGGAAAAAATCGATTCAACCGTCCTTTTTGGCCTTATTTTTTTGAAATTCACTCGATCGAGCCGCCGACTCCAGGAAGGGAAGAGTTTTCTTGGCGCGCTTTTGAAAAAATCCTCGATGGAGAGGACGTGGGTGTTTTTATTTTCGAGCCATTGATCCAGGGGGCCGGCGGGATGCGTCTTCACTCTGCAAAAGTGTTGAGTCAAATGATTGCAATGTGTAGGGATCGAGGGATTTGTACGATTGGCGATGAGGTGATGACAGGGTTTGGGCGCACAGGCTCTTTATTCGCTTGCGATCGGTTGGACCTCGCACCTGACATTCTCTGCCTTTCAAAGGGAATTACTGGAGGTTTTTTGCCTTTGGGCGCGACGGTGGTAAGGGAAACTCTTTTTGCCTCTTTTCTTTCGCCTGATTTTGATAAAGCCTTTTTACATGGTCACTCTTACACTGCAAATCCGATTGTTTGCGCTGCTGCGAATGCAAGCCTTGATTTATTATTGAGTGAAGAGAGCGCTTGTGCGAGGAATCGGATTGCTTGTGCGCATCAAGAGTTTCAGAAAAGATGGGGTTCCTCTTCAAAGCTGCTCCGCTGTGATGTGTTGGGAACTATTTTGGCGCTTGAGTATCGGCCGGAGGAAAATCTATCGGAAAAGCTGTCTTTGCTTTTTCGAGAGAAAAAGATTTTGGTGCGCCCCTTGCAAAACGTCCTTTATTTTATGCCTCCTTATTGTGTGAGCTCTGAGGATTTAAACAAAATTTACGAAGTAATAACGATGACATTAGCTTGAGTTTCCCAAATTTTTGGCTTGACAGACCCGTTCTCGGGGAGACGGCTGCAAGGAGCCCCAGGGAACCCGATGCAGCCAACCCTGAAACGGGTTGGCGAAGCAGGGCGACACCGCAGATGTCCGCCGAAATCGGGAAATGTCAAGTCAAAAATTTGGGAAACTCAAGCATTAGGAGAAGATTGATGGGGAAGGGATTTGTGTCTTTTCATAAAAAGACGGAAGAGTTGATTTTTGCGGTGGTTCAAAGCTCTGAGCTTCATGGGCGCTGGATCAACACTCTTTCGTATTTAGAAAATTGCGGCGCGCGTTTGATTGCGGCCTGTGAGCATCCGACGCTAGTCAAAGAGGAAGTGTTAAAACATGCCTCTGAAGAATTTCGCCATGCGTTTTATTTGAAAAAGCAGCTCTCTCGCATTGGCGCGCATTATGAGGATTATCAAATTGAGTCTTTGTTGGGTGGTTGGACGGCGTATCACTATCTCAATCGGCTCAATGTGCAAACATCGCGCGCGCTTCGGCGTCTGAAAGCGCCGTCAGAGCAGATCAAAGAGCTTTCTTACCTTTTGGTCACCTATGCGATTGAGCTTCGTGCGGATGAGCTCTATCCGATCTATGAATCGATTCTTAAGCAAGCTCGCTCAAAGGTATGTGTGCGCTCGATTCTTTTGGAAGAGAAAGAGCATCTCGCGGAGATGGAAAAAGGGCTTAAAAGCCTTCTTCATGGATTTACTTATGCTGAGGCTGTATGTGGAATTGAGGCGGCTCTTTTCGAACAATGGATGAATCGTCTTGAAAAATCGTTAAAAACTGTTGCAATTCCTTGACGAGCTCAGAAATTGGATTTTTTGCATTGAGAGTGCAGGTGGCGAACTGTTTTGTTGGGGCAACAAATGTTTTGAAGCCAGGTTCTACGCGGTTAAAATAATTTTCTTTCACCTGAGAGAGGGGACGGTTGAGAACAAAAAGATCCCGCTCGAATCTGCGCAGTGCTAAAATATCTAAGTCGGCGTCAAGGAATACGGCCACATTTAATAAACTGCGGATTTTTGGATCGGTCAACAGAAGAAACCCTTCAATGATGATGATATCTTTGGGAAGGAGGATCTCGCTTCCTACCCTGTCGGAGAGGGAAAAGTTATACAAGGGCAAGGCAATGGCTTCCCTTGAGCGCAAAGAGGTTAAATGGGCGTGAAGCAGATCGAAGTCGATAGAGTTTGGATGGTCGAAATCAATTTCGTCAAGCCTTTGTTTATCAAAGGCGGCTAGCGGTTTGTAATAACTGTCCATAGAGACAATTGCACATCGATCTTCGCCGAGCTCTGTTTGCAGAGCTCTCCCTAAGGTTGTTTTCCCTGAGCACGAACCCCCTGCGATGCCGATGAAAAAGGGTTCTTGGCCGTAGGCCCATAGAGCAAGAGATAGTAAACAAAAGATTTTTCTACTCATGTTGAAGACCCCTAGTTTTTTGCGAGATTGCTTGATTTTTCATTTTTTGGGAATGGGGGATTTTGCAGGGTGGTGAAAATGATAGCGATTTCCTGGACTCTTGTATAAGATTAAGGAGAAATAGCGATAGGAATTGTTGTGTATATATATGAGCGCTCTGAATGGCCGAACTTTAGCTGGGATTTAAGTGCAATTGCGGATCTGCTTGCCTCTCTGCGCTACCGACAAGGCCGACTTCTCGGTTCTATGGAAGCATTGGGATTCCCTTTGCGTGAAGAATATAGATTGCAGGTGTTGACCGAAGATGTTGTGAAGACATCGGCGATTGAGGGAGAAATTCTCGATCCCGCTCAGGTGCGCTCTTCTGTAGCACGTCGTCTTGGAATGAACGAGGGCACTGACCCTGTAGATCGACAGATCGAAGGTGTTGTGGCGATGGTTTTAGATGCGACAGGCAATTTTGAAAAGCCGATTACGAGTCAGAGGCTTTTTGGTTGGCATGCTACTTTATTTCCAACCGGTTGGAGAGGGATGTCTAAAATCCATGTCGGACAGTGGCGCAAGGGTTCTGTTCAGGTCGTCTCTGGCGCTATAGGCAAAGAGGTTCTCCACTTTGAAGCCGTGGCCTCTGATACTGTAGGTGAAGAAATGAAGGGTCTGCTTTCTTGGATGAATCAGGAAAGTTCGTTGGATCCTCTTTTAAAGGCCGCTGTGGTGCATTTGTGGTTTGTGACGATTCATCCTTTTGATGATGGAAATGGACGGATTGGGCGGGCTCTTGCAGATCTGTTTTTGGCTCGTTCGGAAACAAGTTCGCATCGTTTTTATAGTTTGTCCGCACAAATTCAAAAAGAGAGAAAAGGTTATTATGCGATTTTAGAAAAAACGCAAAAAGGTGGGTTAGATATTAGCGAATGGATCGTGTGGTTTTTTCACTGTTTGGGACATGCTATTGATGGAGCTGCGATGGTGTATGTCGAAGTTCTGAAAAAAGCTCGTTTTTGGGAAACATTGGCTAGAACCCATAGGGTATGTAATGTGCGCCAAGAAAAAGTCCTCAATAAACTGCTTGATGGATTCGAAGGAAATCTTACCGTTGCAAAATGGATGAAAATTACGAAAAGCTCTCAAGAGCTTGCCGTTAAAGATATTCTTGTTCTCACTGACTGGGGAGTCCTTATTGAAAAAAAGGAAGAGGGGGATAACGTCGGTTATATACTTCGAGATTCTTTTGTTTGAATGAATTCTTGTTGTTGACATCCTCCCTCTTCTAAAGGAAGGGGAGGACGTCAACCTTTAGTAAAGAAACCCGAACAAATAGAGGGGAATCGTGTTTTTTGATCCCACAAGAATATCGTCGGCTAAAAGAAAAGCGTTTTTCTCTTCCTTAATCTGTTTTTTATTTTTCGATTTTCCTCCAACCTCAAAGATCCAATCGCCGATTTTGAAATCGCCTGCCTTGCTATAAAAAATTGGAAGATTTGTATTTTGCACCTGGTTCACAACAAAGGTTTCCCTGAGCTTCCCTTTGATCTGGTCTTGAGCTAAAGGGAGATAGGCTGCATGGATAATATTCGTATTGTCTGGGTACAATTTTATTGGATTGCGCAGTCCCGATTGCCCTGAGCTGCCCGAATGCAGAGAACGAATCAGCCCCGCTTGTTCAAGATATTTTAAAAAGTTTGAAATGCTTTCAAAATCCTTATTGAGGGAGTTAGAAAGTTTTGAAGCATTCAATTCTCCTGGCGAAGAATTCAAGATGAACTTATACAGCTGCTCAATCACGCCGAGTGACGTTGTTTTTAGTGAGTGGAGTGTCGCAATATCTTCATAAATTGTCATTTGCACTGCGTTGTCAAGGGACTGGAACTTGTCTTTTTCCTTCGTATAGCCTTTAAAAAAGGGGTAGTATCCGATTTTTAGGTAATCTCCAAAATGCTTCAGAATCGCTGTGATATCGAGGCTCTGCGCAATCTCCCCATGAGATCGCAAAAGCTCTTCCAGAGTGTACCGGGGGATTTTCTTTTGAAAATAAAATTCTAAATATTCTCTAAACGAAAGACCATAGAGCTTATGAAGAACGACTCTGCGAGAAAGATCATATTTGCCTTGGATTAGATCGATCATGGAACTGCCTGAAAAAAAAATACGAAATGAAGGATATGTATCCACAATATTTTTTAATTCCATCCTCCAATTTGCGTACTTATGAATTTCATCAATCAGCAGTAGTCTTGTTGTTGTTTGTTTATACAACCTATCGACAAGGTCGATGAGGCTGTGATCTAGAAAATAGATATTGTCGGCAGATACATACAAAGCCTCTCCCTTTTTAGCTCCAGAATCCATAGCGTGCCTTAGTAGAAAAGTTGTTTTTCCCACCCCGCGCGCACCTAAGATTCCACAGACATGCTGAGTCCCAAGAAAATCATCAAACTGCGAGCGCCAAAAAAAAGATTCTCCCTCAAGTTGCTCTATTATAATGCGTTGCATTTCAAATAATCGTTCCATAGATCTCCTTGTTCGGTTACAACCAAACAATAGCATATGTTTTGTTTGGTTGCAACCGAATTGCTATATCTTTTAACAGGCGAAAATACATCAAAATATTGACTTTTCGCCGCTTTTGTGTGTATACTGGGCGGAAAAACGGAAGCCCTATGGAACGCGCGATCATCGGTCGAGAGGCCGAGCTAGAAATTCTTCAAGAAATTTGCGAATCTCCTGAGCCAGAGTTTTTAGCCGTCTATGGCCGAAGACGAATCGGAAAAACATACCTGATTAGCGAATTTTTTAAAAGCAAAGGGGTGTATTTTGAGATTACTGGGATGAAAGACGGTTCTACGGCAGAGCAGCTTTTTCAATTCGCTCATGAATTTTCGCGGCGCTTTAACGCAGGGGAAAGGATTTCACCCCCGAAAAATTGGGCGGAAGCTTTTGCCCTTCTTCTCGAAGCGATTGAATCTGTCGAAAAAGGGAAAAAAATCATCCTCTTCTTCGATGAAATTCCATGGCTTGCCTCACCTCGTTCTAAATTTCTTAACGCCCTCGATCACCTTTGGAACCGGTATCTCTCGCGCAACCCTCAGATCATCTTGGTGATTTGCGGCTCTTCTGCTTCCTGGATCATTCGCAAGGTCATCAATAATAAGGGCGGCCTTCATGGACGAATCACAAGAAAAATGAGACTTCTTCCCTTTGCTTTGGGGGAGACGGAAAAATATTTGCAATCGCGCCATATTGAGCTCGATCGCAAGCAAATCATCGACCTTTACATGGCCATCGGCGGTGTGCCCAAATACCTCTCCTTCATTGGCCGAGGCAAGAGCTCTGCGCAAGTGATTAACGAAATTTGTTTTTCCATCAATGGCGGTCTGTATAACGAATTCGATAACTTGTATCGTTCTCTATTTGAAAATTATGAATATCACGTAGCTATTGTTAAGGTGCTAGCTAAGTATACAGAGGGACTTACAAAGGATGAAATTCTCAATAAAGTCAATTTGAGTTCGGGAGGCTCTTCGAGCAAAATAATTGAAGAACTTGTGGATGCAGGATTTTTGGTCTACGCCCCTAGTTTTACGAAGAAAAAAGTCGGAGGTACCTATCGGCTGGTTGACGAATACTCTATTTTTTATCTCACATGGATCGCCGATTTGCCAAAAATGGGGCTAGAGAGCCTAGATCCTAATTTTTGGGTCAAAAAACAGCGCAGCGCGCAGTGGAGTGCTTGGAGCGGATGCGCCTTTGAAGCTCTTTGCTTAAAACATATTCAAAAAATTAAAAAAGCCCTCGGAATCTCTGGCATTACGACTGTCGAATCTGGGTGGCGCTATGGACCGCCAAAAAATTCGAAAGCGCAAGGCGCTCAGATCGATCTTGTCATTGACCGCGCAGATAAGTGTATTAATCTTTGTGAAATGAAATATTACGATTCTGAATTTGTCATCGATAAAGATTATGAAGAAAGACTCAGAATGAAAAAAAATGTGTTTCGAGAGCAAACGGAAACAACAAAAACTCTTTTTACGACTCTCGTAACTTCCTATGGAGTCAAAAAAAACGCCCATTTTATGGCTGTCGTCGACAATCAGATCACCATGCAGGACATGTTTTAAAGTGAAAGATCCTCTGCTGGATGATGTAGACATCGTAACGCATATTCTTCAGCAACACTGGCAATCGTTCATAGCGGCGATCCCCTCGATGTTTGTCGGAGGAATTATTTTGCTTTTTGCCTGGGGAATGGCTCGGATCGCTGCGCATCTCGTCCGTGTTTTTTTACGAAAAAAACTGCACCAACTTTTGCTAGAAAACATTATCACAAGAGGGGTCGGTGTTCTTGTTTTTCTTTTCGGCGTCTATCTTATTTTTGAAATGACGAATTTAACAGGCGCCGCATTCACTATTGTCAGTGGCACAGGGCTTCTCGGAGTCATTTTAGGGATCGCTTTTCGGGATATTACCGAAAATCTTTTGGCGAGTATTTTGCTCAGCATCCATCACCCCTTCCAAAATGGAGATCTTGTCGAAATTGAAGGCTTTTCTGGCTATGTCCAAGGACTGACGATGAGAGTAACCCTTCTTCTCTCTCCTGAGGGCCATTGCATCCAAATCCCCAACGCGATGGTTTATAAAAGCACGATCCTCAACTATACAACCGCGCCTCATCGGCGTGAAGATTTTTTTGTCGCGATCGGCTATGATATTTCTATCGCCAAAGCACAGAAAATTGCCCAAGAGGCTTGTGCGAAGATAGATGGCGTTTTAGAGCATCCCAGGCCTTCTGTCTTCGTCGACTTTTTTGGAAAATCCTCAGTGCGCCTCAGAGTCTATTTTTGGTTCAATGGAACGTTGTATCCACGGCTAAAAATGAGATCTTGCGCAATGGCTCGTGTGAAGGAAGCTCTGCAAGAAGAAAATATTTTTATAATGAGTTAATTATGTTTGTTTATTCTCAATCTATTTTTCGGTTTGTACAAGAAATCAAGCTTGTGATTCGTAATATTCTTACGACAGAGGCGCATTTTCGATGTACAGAGCATCGATTTTACGACCGCTTTCAAATGAGAAGTTTTCCCATTGATGTGGTGATCTACAATCATCGATCGATGCTTGGGTATTTTGACGCAGGCTTTTACGAGCTTGGCTTTCATGAGTCTTTGATGCATGCGAAGAAGGAATTGCTTCACAATGTGATCCGCCACGAGCTGGCTCACTACATTACTTTCATTGAGTATGGGTCTACAGCGGAGCCTCATTCGGCACAATTTCTAAAAATTTGTCAGCGCTTGGGTTGGGGAGAAAATGTTTCTAGAGCGGCTATGCGCTACAATCCAGAGGAGACGAAGGAGGAAGAGGACGGAGTTTTGCGAAAGGTGAAAAAGCTGATGGCTTTAGGAGCGAGTGCACAGACTCATGAGGCAGAACAGGCGATGATTAAATCTCAGCAGCTTCTTTTAAAACACAATTTGGAGGCTCGATCGGCCGAGAGTTTGGGAGAGACAAAAGTATGGATGCAAAGGATTTTAAAGCAAAAAAAAGAAACGGCAAAAATGCGAGCGATTGCGGATGTTTTGAAAACATTTTTTGTGAGTATTGTCTATAGACGCGCCGATGGATTTACTTGTTTAGAGATTTTGGGAGATTCGATAAATTTGGAAATTGCTGAATATGTCGCAAAAATTCTTGAATCTGAAC
>CAIPFQ010000098.1 GCA_903864395.1 uncultured Chlamydiae bacterium
GAAAAGACCGCTGAATTGAGGGCCGAAAAAAAATTATCCCCGATTGGCACCACTGTGCCCAAATATTTTTCAAGAAATTCTGGGTACTTTTTCACAGCCTCTGAGATCGAACAAAGAACAACCCCTGCGTCTTGAAGTTTTTTATGAAATACGGTCCCCAAAGACACAGAATCGAACACGACATCGACTGCCACATTCGCAAGGCGTTTTTGCTCATCAAGGGGAATTCCGAGCTTTTCAAAAGTTTTTAAAATCTCAGGATCCACCTCGCTCAAGCTTTCTAAGCGCGGTTTCGATTTAGGTTCAGAATAATAAGAAATATCTTGGTAGTCGATCGGAGGGTATTTGACGTTCGCCCAAAGGGGCTCTTTCATTTTCAGCCATTTCGCAAACGCTTTGAGCCGAAATTTGAGCATAAACGGAGGCTCTTCTTTTTTGGCTGAAATCGCCCTTATCGTCTCTTCTGTTAATCCCTTAGGAAAAACATCCGAGGCAATCGGCGTGGTAAAGCCGTATTTATAATCAGAGGCACTATAGGGTTCGTTTTGAGTCATAAATTTAGTGAGGATTATACCCAGCAAACGATTTCACGTCAATTTTTACAACACATTACAAATAAAATAGATAAAAAAAACCAAGCAAAAATAAAAACTATCCTTATAATTAAGGGAATGGACAATGATCGCTTTAAAGAGCTTCCTATTCGCACAAAAGTAACCATGGCGCAAGAGATTGCTGAAATTATTCAGTGTCTTGACAAGGGAAAAGCGGCACGTCCTCTCATCGAGGCTTTACGAGGAAAAGCCATTTTGATGGAAGACTCTATCCAGCAAGGGGTCATGTCTTTTGTTGAGCAAGTCGAGTTTCTCTACAGCTACGACCCCGCCCATGGAGTCACACCAGAGGTGCTCGCCGCCGCCGACAAACTCATCGAAGAGCTCGGGTTTATTCCGCCCAGCTCCTAATCACTGTATCCTGCCGAACGGACAAAAGATCATACTGCAAAAAATGTAAATACCCTGTAAAATCGAGATCGAACTTCGAATTTTCAAGGTATCAATGGATCGCACTTATTATCAAGAAGATATACAAAAACAATTTCGCGTACACACAGCCTGTGCAATTTTAGGACCGAGACAAGTTGGAAAAACAACCCTTGCGAAAATTTTTATACAACATTTCCCTCCCACGTCAGTGCGCAAATTTGACCTTGAAAATCCTTTAGATCTAGCCCAATTAGAACACCCCATGCTTGCGTTGGAAAAGCTTGAAAAAGGGTTGATTGTGATCGATGAGATTCAACTGCGACCAAACCTATTTCCTACGCTTCGAGTGCTCATCGATGCCAATGAGCAGCGCAAATTTCTTATCTTGGGCAGTGCTTCACGCGATCTTATTCGACAATCCGCAGAAACATTAGCAGGGCGCATCGGATATGTCGAGCTTATGCCTTTTTCTCTCAGCGAGGTTGAAGACAGTTCCCTCTTATGGATCAGGGGCGGGTTCCCTCGTTCTTTTTTAGCATACAATGACGAAGAGAGCCTTTTGTGGCGCCAATCTTACATTACCACCTTTTTAGAAAGGGATATCGCAGAGCTCGGCTTTCAAATCCCTCCGCAGCAAATGCGGCGATTTTGGCTTATGCTCGCGCACTACCACGGACAAATCTTTAATGCTAGCGAGATTGGAAAATCTCTCGGCGTTTCAGACCACACTGTTCGCAGATATTTAGATATTTTGGCAGGAACATTTATGGTTCGGATCTTATCCCCATGGTTTGAAAATTTAGGCAAAAGACAGATAAAATCGCCGAAAATATTTTTTCGAGATAGTGGGATTCTCCATGCGCTTCTCAATCTTCAAAACGAAGAAGCCCTGAGGGTGCATCCAAAGCTCGGCTCATTTTGGGAAGGTTTTGCCCTAGAAGAAGTGTGTCGCTTTATGAAAGCCTCTCCTGAAGATTGTTATTTTTGGGGCACACAAAGCGGAGCTGAGCTTGACCTTCTGATCGTCCGAGGCGAGAAGCGGATCGGTTTTGAAATTAAATACACCGACTGTCCAAAAATTACCCCCTCCATGCATATCGCGCTGAGAGATCTAAAGCTGGAACATTTGTATGTGATTTTTCCAGGCAAAACCTCGTTCGCCCTCTCGGAAAAAATTACAGCGCAGGGTTTGTTCTCTTTGCGAAACAAGCGATCGACTGATCGGCTATTGGCTTAAATTCGTGCAGTTCAGTCGAATATTTGCCTGTTTCTCCTACGGAAGAAACCTTATCAGAGGGTACATTGCACGAATTTAAACCAATAGCCGACTGATCTTTAAAAAAATCTATATAGAATCGAATCGTTTCTCGTAATCCCTCATCGAGTCCCACACGAGGGCGCCAGCCGAGGGTTTTTTCAATTTTTGAAGCATCGATTGCATAGCGGAAATCATGCCCTGGGCGATCAGACACAAACCGAATCAAAGATCGATAGGTCTCGATGCCGACCCCTGTTTGCTCTGCCAACAAATCCATGAGCCTATGCGCCATGGCAAGATTCGAGAGCTCAGAGCCCCCCCCAATATTATAGGACTCACCACGCTCTCCTTTGTGAAGAATCGCCCAAATAGCCTCTAGATGATCGTCCACATAGAGCCAATCGCGCACATTTTTCCCCGTCCCATAAATCGATAACGGCTCTCCCGCTAAACATTGAGAAAGCGTTTTCGGGATAAATTTCTCTGAGAATTGCCCTGCGCCAAAATTATTGCTGCAGTGAGACAGTGTTGTTGAAAGACCGTAAGTGTGCGCAAAAGCGCGCACAAAATGATCCGAGGCAGCCTTCGATGCCGAATAGGGGGAATTGGGGCAATACAAACTCTCTTCGCAAAAAACCCCGCTCTCCCCTAGCGATCCATACACCTCGTCCGTAGATACATGATGAAAGTGAATGGATGGAAATTTACGCAGAGCTTCAAGCAAAGCGACAGTGCCCAATACATTCGCCTCCAAAAAAGGGCGTGCAGAAGCAATGCTTCGATCGACATGGGTTTCGGCCGCGAAATGAACGATCGCATCGAGGCCCTCTTCTTTGAGCAGACTCTCCACAAGGGGTTGATCATTGATGTCGCCTTGGACAAACCGATAGGAAGGATGGTTGGCAAGGTCCTCTAAAAGACGCAAATTCCCAGCGTAGGTCAAAAGATCGAGATTCACGATTTTTTGACAAAGAGGCAGAGCGAAACGGATAAACGCAGAGCCAATGAACCCCGCGCCCCCTGTGACTAAAATTCTTTCAATTTTACGCTGCATAGATGCTCCCGAAGACATTCGCGCCAGGGGCGAATTGGCGTCTTTAAAACAGCTTCGATCTTCGAGGTGTCGAAGACCGAGTATCTGGGGCGTGGCGCGCATCCCGCGAAAGCATCTCCCGACACAGGCGTGATCTGCGGAGACAAAATAGGCAAGCCGAGAGCCAGAGCCTCGTCTCTCATCGCTAACCCAAATTCATACTTACTCGCAGCCCCTGCATTCGCAAAATGAAAAACTCCCGATGCATCGAGCCTTTGTAAAATCACGGCGGCAAGATCTGGCGCGTAAGTGGGACGCCCCCAATGATCCTTCGTCAATAAAATCTCGTTTGGCTCTTGGAGCTTTTTTAAAAGCCCTGCGACAAAATTTTTACCCCCTTCACCAAACACCCAAGAAGTGCGTAAAATACAGGCTTCTGGAAAAACTTTCAAAACACGCTTTTCCCCTTCCTGCTTCGTCCACCCGTAATAATTCACAGGATCTGTCGGATGAGCTTCGACAATCGGCAAAGACCCATCGCCCTTAAATACATAGTCCGTCGAAATATGAAGCAAACGAGCGCCGAGGGCGCGCGCAACAGCCGCTAAATTCTCCGGGCCAAATACATTCGCGCAAAACGCCTCTTCCCTCTGCAACTCCGCTTGATCGACATTAGAAAAAGCCACACAGTTCACAATATGTGTAATCCCACGCAGCTTTTTCGCAAAAGCGTGCAGTGCCCTTAAATTTCCAATATCAACATCGGAGCGAAAAGAAACAACGCCAGCAAATTTTTTTAGTACTGAACCGACCAACCCACCAGCACCCACAACCCAAAGTTTCAAAATACCCCCTCTTTACTTGAGTTTCCCAAATTTTTGACTTGAC
>CAIPFQ010000099.1 GCA_903864395.1 uncultured Chlamydiae bacterium
ATCGCAGCGCCACCAAGGCGGAAGAAAGGCAGCCAGAAATATATAAAGCCTTGGGGATGTCGGCACGAGTTTTACAAGCACGTAAAACAATTTTATAAGTTCAAGTTGTAGTGCCGAATTGGCTCGACTTTATGATTCCTTATAGGGGAGGTCACTGAACTTGGGTTAACATCTTTGATGAAAAGATCATGGACATTGCGAGAAGATAAGAAATGTTTTTTTTCATTCTTTTTCTGTTTTCTTTGTATGGTTAATTCGATTTCTTTCTTGTCTGGAGCTTAATTTTTTTAATCGAGCGTTCATTCGAAGATAAAACTTCGAGGTCAAATTCATCATGAGACAGCCGCCATCCCTTTGGGGGAATTGTGCCTGCGCAATGATAGACATACCCGCCAATGGTCTCATATTCTGGGTTGGGAGGAATTCGAAGCGCTAGCTGTTCTTCAATATCGTGGATAGTCATTTTGGCGTCAACGACCCAACCGCCTCCAGGGATCTCTAAAAATTCATGTTCTTCATTTACATCGTATTCGTCTTCGATCTCTCCGACGAGCTCTTCTAAAATATCTTCAATTGTCACAATCCCCTCTGTGCCTCCATATTCATCGACAATGATCGCCATATGAATTTGTTTATTGCGAAATTCTTGGAGCAGCTGCGTGATTTTTTTATTTTCAGGGGCGTAGAGGACAGGTTTCGCGATCGTCTCTAAAGGGGCTTTTAAATTTTTCTGAGGCTCTGTGTAGCACTTTAAAAGATCCTTGTAGAGAACGACCCCTACAATTTGATCGAGCGATTCTCGATAGATCGGAATACGGCTATAGCCCTCTGAAACAAAGAGAGGGGCGCTCTCTTCGATGCTAGAATCTGCAGGCAAAGCATAGAGATCCACTCTAGGCACCATGATTTCTTTACCCACCCTCTCTTTGAAATTCACAAAAGAGGCGATCAACTTTTGATCGGTGGGGTCGAGATATTGCTGTAGATCAGAGTCGCGAATCATTTCTCGAATTTTTGATTTGTCTGTGAAAAACCCCTCTCCTACGCTTCTTTTTTTGCGTAGAGAGTAAATCAAAGGAAGAAAGATTCCGATGAGGGGAAACAAAGCCATGAGATAAAGGGAAGCAAAGGGGGAGGTAAGCTGCAAGCCAAAGCGAAGATGAGTCTCCACAAGAAGGCGCGCGAGGAGATCCACTGCGAAAGAAATGGCGAGGATGGTGCCAAATAGGCCAATTGGCACCCAGAAAGAAGAGGCTTCCCCGTTTTGCAGTTCAGATCGCCAGTGAATAGCGAAAAAGATCGCAGTGCTTGTATAAGCAATCAATAAGATATGTTTTGCTAAAGACAGGCAAAGAGATAGATTTTCCGATTCATACTTTGGAAAAAAAAGTTTGAGAAAAGATCTAAAAAATAAAAAAGGGGCAGAGGAAGATCTAAAAATTTCTTTGAATTGAAATTTTCCTAACCGAAGAAAGGCGCTTGAGCAGACGGTGAGCGTGAAAATACCAAATAAAAAACAGGCGGGAAATAGAAGATTCATAGATAAAAAAGAGCTCATTTTGGCAGGATCTCTAGCCTTTGCTTATTGAGATGATCCATACCTTTTTTTTCCATTTTCCGCATCTTATCTTTAGAAACAGGATCGAGATCGTCATATTTTAATAGATGAAGAAGCCCATGGATCACGTAGAGAAGCGTTTCTTGATAAGGGTGTTTTGGACTGTATTTGATGGCCGCTTCGGGACAAACAAAAATATCGCCTAAATAGGAATCATCAATAGGAAATGTAATGCAATCTGTGGGAGAAGGGTCGTTGAAAAAATCCTTATGTAGCTGGCAGATTTTTTTTTCTTCTACGAAATAAACAGAAATTTCGTCGCAGGAAACAGAAAAAAAAGAGCAAAGCGCCTCCAATGCTTTTCGCACAGAGGCCTTGCTGAGGGGTAGGACTTTTTGTCGGCTATATACGTTTATTTTCAAGCGACAGGAGTCTTGGGGAGTCCAGTAACTTTCGTGTTTTTTCCGTCGATCCATTTTCCAATTTTTCGGAGCATATCGACGCGCTCGAACCGTTTGAGAACGTTTCGCTTTTGACCGCCTTTATTGGTCTTTCCGTAACTTGTATGTCTGCTCATAAAACCTTATCCAATTTTAGGGATGAAACGATTGGGCGTGGTAGCGCCAGTGTATGCGTTGAGGTGAGGCTTATAGCCGAGTTCCAAAGCATCTTTTTTGGAACCTGTTTTTTTGAAAGAAACACGAGGGCGTCTTTTCGAAACGTTCCTTTCTCTTCCTTGTTTACTGATTCTAGTCATGTTAAATCTCCGCTAAAGAAAGCGATTATAGGAAAAAGAAGAGATTTTGGCAAGAGGAGGGTCAAGGTTTCTTCGGCCACATAAGGGAGAGGGTGGTTTTTCCATGCCGTGAGAGCCAAGCGGCAAGATCGATTTCGATGGTTTTTGCCCTAAGAACAGCTTCGGAAAGCTCCTCCCACGTTGGAGCAGTGTGAGCCTCTTCGATTAAACCGAGGACCTCATTGTAAAACGCATCTCCAGGGTCATTCATCCCTCCATTGATGCATAGAGCAAGGCTGTCTTGAAGTGTTTCTAGGTTTTCAAGGAAAGCGGCTTTTGCCGTCTGGAGAGAAATGTTTTTTGCCATGGATTTCTTAAAAGATTACTCTTCAAAAGAGTATCAAAAGCTCGTGCTTCATTCAAGACTCTCTCCCTTTTTTTCTTTTTTATTTCGTAAGTCGTTTAATTAGAGTTGTTTGCATGAAATTTATTCTTTTATGAAAAGGAGCGTGCAATTAAGATGGCTAAAGGTGTATGCTCATACACAGAAATTAACAAAAGTGTGTTAAAAACAATATGTCAAATTTTGAACAATTTTCATTGCCTGCCACTCTGATCTCTTCGTTGAATGGGTTGCAGATTACCACTCCTACCCCTATTCAAGGAGCCACTATTCCTATCGCTTTAGCAGGGCGGGATATTTTAGCCTCGGCGCAGACAGGATCAGGCAAAACGCTTGCCTATCTGATTCCTTTGGTTGTCAAATTGTTGGAAAATCCAACGAGCTGCGCAATCGTGTTGACCCCTACCCGAGAGCTTGCAACGCAGGTGCAGCAGTGCTTAAAAGGTCTTCTTGGCTCTTCCGCGCCCTTTCAGACTGTTTTGTTGATTGGTGGGGCTCCCATGTTTAAACAAATTGATGGGCTGAGACGACGGCCTCGGCTGATTGTTGGAACGCCTGGGCGAATTACAGATCATTTGATGAGGGGGAGTTTGAATTTAAAAAACGCTCGCTTTTTGATTGTGGATGAAGCGGATCGGATGCTTGATATGGGATTTGGGATTCAGTTGGATAAAATTGCGGAATTTCTCCCTTCCGAGCGCCAAACTTTAATGTTTTCAGCGACCTTGCCGCCGAATATCGACAAGCTTTCAAAGAAGTATTTAACAAATCCAGAGCGTATTTCGGTTGATTCGACGCATTTACCAGCACCAAAAATTAAGCAAGAAATCATTCGAACGACGAATGGGCAAAAATTTACGCAGTTGCTTGAGCAGTTGGGACAGCGTCAAGGCTCGGTCATTATTTTTACGAAGACAAAGAGGGGAGCCGATCATCTTTCCGAAGAGCTAAAAGCATATGGCCATAGTGTGAACGCGATCCATGGCGATTTATCGCAAAATCGTCGCAACAGTGTGATTCGATCTTTCCGCGATAATATGCATCGAATTTTGGTTGCAACGGATGTGGCTGCGCGCGGGCTTGATATTCCTCATATTATGCACGTCATTAACTATGACCTCCCTCAGTGTGCCGAGGATTACATCCACCGCATTGGTCGAACAGGACGTGCGGGTGCGGAAGGAAACGCTCTTTGCTTGATTTCCCCTGGGGACAATAGCAAATGGAACGCGATTTCTCGGTTAATGAATCCGGGGCAGGCGGCAGAAGAAAAAAGAGACTTGAATTCTCCTCGACCTCGCGCTGGGCAGTTTCGTGGGAAAAAGCAGTTCTTTAATAAAGCGCGCCGTTAACCCTCTTGGGTATGTCTTTTGCGCTCGGTGGCGGCCTCTATGAGAGCCGCTCCGAGTCCTGTATATCGTTTTTGCACTTCATCGTTATTGACCGCCATTCCAATCGCTTTTTTTGTTCCTACGAGATACACCTGTTTTTTGCCTCTAGTGACGGCTGTGTAAAGAAGGTTTCTTTGGAGTAATTTGAAGTGGGATGTATGGATAGGCATGACAACGCAGGGGCATTCGCTTCCTTGAAACTTATGGACAGACGTTGCATAGGCGAGTACAAGGTCGTCTAACGCATTAAAATTATACTCCACAATCTGATCATCGAAGACAACAGATAACACTTGTTCTTGCGCGTTGATATGAGCGATGCGACCGATATCGCCATTGTAAACTTTTTTGTCATAGTCATTGCGGATTTGCATCACTTTATCGCCGGTATGAAATCTTCGGCCTGCGCGAAAAAGAGGCTCATCGCTTGGGTTTAAGTGAGCTTGGAGAGTTTCATTGAGCATTTCTACGCCGACAACGCCCCGTTTCATGGGGGAGAGCACTTGAATGTCTTCGATCGGGTTTAATTTCCATCGATTGGGAATTTCATGAGAGACTAGGTGGAGTATAATCTCTTGAATTTTTTCTGGTGTTTCGGCTTCGATGTAGTGGAAATCGCTATCTTCAGGGGTATCGATGGTGGGAAATTCTCCGTGATTGATTTTATGGGCATTGACAATGATTTTTGAGCCTTGGGCTTGGCGAAAAATTTCAGAAAGGCGAGTGATGCCGATTAGATCCGATTGAATGAGATCTTTCAAGACGGTGCCAGCGCCGACGCTTGGAAGCTGATCGATATCTCCGACGAGCAGCAGTTTCGAATGGTCTGGGGTGGCACGAAGCAGATGAAAGAGCAGGGGCGTATCGATCATGCTTGCTTCATCGATGATAAGCAGATCGCAATCGAGCGGGTTCTCCTTTCCTTTTTTAAAGCCTCCTGAGACAAAATCTCTTTCTAGGAGAGCATGAATTGTAAACGCTTTTCTTTTAGTGATCTGTGTGAGTCTTTTAGCGGCTCTTCCAGTGGGGGCTGCGAGAAGAATTTTTCCTGTTCTTTTTTCCATTACGCGCAGCACTGCGTTTGTGATCGTGCTTTTTCCGGTGCCAGGGCCTCCTGTGATAATATGAACTTTGTCGGTTAAGGAGTGAAAAACGGCCTCTTTTTGTTCGCTGGCAAAATGAATTTTAAGTTGTTCTTCCGCCCAATGGACAGCGATCTCTCCTTGAATGGGCTTTACGGCGAGGGGGCTGGACTGGAGGCGAAAAAGGTCTCTGCTGATGCCTTGTTCATAGGCAAAGTAAACCCCGAGCCAGAGGAAATCGTTTTTTCGCATTAAAGAGCGCTCCGCAGTGAGAGCGCAAATTTCTGCTTCTAGAAGAGGTTTTTCCACATCGAGCGCTTCGATGGCGAGCGGGAAAAAGTCTTTTTCTGGGTAGCAAGTATGTCCGTCGCCTGCGATTTCCCAGAGAACGTGTTGAATGCCTGCTGCAATTCTTTCACGTGAATGAAGGGCAAATCCCATTTTTTGCGCGACGATGTCGGCCA
>CAIPFQ010000100.1 GCA_903864395.1 uncultured Chlamydiae bacterium
CATCTGTTAAGACCTATAGTCGTCGTCTTTCCAACCTGCCGATGGCCTACTAAAAACAACATTTGTCTGTTCTTTTGGAAGTGTTCCTGAATAACGAGATCGTAAAACCTTTTCGATCAACCACCTAGTTAGTTTTCTAACCGTTTTAAGGGCAATCGTAAAACAGTCATGACTATTTTACGATGGTTGCGAAAAAAGTCAAGCCTATAGATCCTCTTCGTCCTCTGATAACGGAGTCATCGACGATGCACCTAAAACACGCCGAGGCTTAGCCCCTTCCGCAGGGCCGATCACGCCATTGGCTTCCAGTTCATCCATGAGGCTCGCCGCTCTCGCATAGCCGATTTTTAGCTTTCTTTGCAAAAACGTTGTCGAAGCATTTTTGGAACTAATGACGGTTGTGAGCGCTTGGTCGTAGAGAGGATCTCTGCCCTTGGATTCTTCTTTATCAACGCCTACATCAAAGGAGCGAAGCGAATCAAACGAGGGGATCATGTATTGAGGCTCTCCCTGCGCACAGAGAAATTTCACCACCTGATTGATATCGTCATCGCTCAAATAGGCTCCTTGCGCGCGCAAAAGCTGCGAAGAGCCAGGCGGTAAAAAGAGCAGATCGCCATTGCCAAGAAGACTTTCCGCCCCTGTGTCGTCCAAAATAATTTGAGAGTTAATTCGGCTTGCCACCTTAAAGGAAATGCGCGTCGGAATATTGGCTTTGATAATGCCCGTAATAACTTCGCGAGAGGGTCTTTGCGTCGCTAAAATAAGATGGATGCCCACAGCGCGTGCCATTTGCGCAATGCGCGCAATCGGTGTTTCAAGATCATTGCTCGAAACCATCATCAAGTCGGCAAACTCATCGACGATTGCGACGATAAAAGGCATTTGCTCAGGAATCGGCATCCCAAGTGAAGCTTCGAGCTTGGCGTCAATTTTGCGGCTATTAAAAGCGCTAATATTGCGAACGCCCAACTGTTTGAGAATTTCATAGCGCACTTGCATTTCCTTCACGAGCCATTGCAGCGCAGAATAAGCCCCATGCGGCTCCGTGATCACAGGCGCAATCATATGTGGCAGCTTCGAATATTGTGTCAGCTCCACTTTTTTTGGATCGATCATTAGAAGTTTGACCTCTTCTGGCCGTGCATTCATGAGGATCGACAACACAATCGTATTCACGCAAACCGATTTACCAGACCCTGTCGCCCCCGCAATTAATAGATGTGGCATTCGCGTCAGATCCGAAAAAACCCAGTCCCCATTGATCGCCTTTCCCAAAAGAATAGGGATAGAAAGTTTTTTTGATTTCTGCTGATAATGCAAAAGCATCTCTTTGAAATTAACCTCTTGAGGATGAAACGCAGGAATCTCAACGCCCACCGCAGCTTTGCCTGGAATCGGAGCGACGATCCGAATGGATTTTGCCTGCATATTGAGCGCGATATCGTTTTCAAGCGTTTTAATCTTTTGCACCTTTACTCCGATTGATGGATGCACTTCAAACGAAGTAATGGTAGGGCCACTATGAATTTCGCCCACCTTCGCTTCAATCCCAAAACTTTTTAGCGTTTCTTCTAAAACAGTCGCTTGTCTTAAAAGATCTTTTTTGAGTGCGGGTGGATCAACTTTATTCGATGGGTTGGAGAGCATGTTTGGAGAGGGGAGTTTAAAAGAGCTGTCGGCATGGACAATCAGATTTTGCGTAGGAATGGGAATAGACTCTTTTTTCAAAGGGGCGGGCGGTGAAAAAATTTCTCTCCGAATGATCGGCTCACTCACAGGAGGTATTTTAGGCGGTGGCAAAGGCACCGCTTTTTTCTTCGGTTCTTCAGGAAGAAAAGATTTTTGCTCGTAGTGCCTTTGAAAGGCCCTTTCAGAGCGTTTTTTCTCTGAGCGTTCCCAAAGTCTTTGAAGAGCAGATCGGACTTGTGCTACTGTAAAAACACTGCCCCTCCAAACACCCAAAGCCCCTCGAGCAAAACTGAGACGCGTGAGGAGAAAGAAAGAGACAAGTCCGAGGGAAGAAAAAAAAGCAACACACCCTACGGGGCTTAAGATTTTTCGAAGGCTCAATCCTGAGAGGTCCGCATAGAGAAAATAAAAAGGAGACCCCCCCAAATTATAGCGAATCACTGTACGGCGATACGGCGCAAAAAGTGTAACCACTTCGGATACAACTTTTTCACCCCAGTTTTCGGCAAAAGAGGGAAACAAATCTGCGCTGACGGTAAAAATAAAAGAGACCGAAGAGAGGAAGATAAAAAAATAAAAATGATCGTAGCCAAGATGGGGCTGCGGTTTGCGACTAAAGGTGCGACCTGAAAGCCAAATAAGATAGCAAGGAATCAGCATAGCGGCAAGCCCAAATAAATATTCAAAGCCTAAAGCGATGATATATCCGAGAACTCCTAGCCAGTTTTTATGAGGATCCATGTAAGAAAAACTGTAGAGAGAAAGAAAAATCAGAAAACCAGAAATGAGATAGAGAAGCCCTTGCATATCCGGGTTCATTGGCGTCTTTTTGATTTTCGTTTTTCGTTTAACTGCCATGAAAGGCCCATATTGCGAAAAGTCCAAGCCCAAAACAATACCAAGCGATCGGAGAAATTTTTCCTTTTTGATAGAGCAAGAAAGCGACGCGAACGCTGAAGAGTCCTGTGATCAAAGAAGCTACGAACCCTGTGATATAGCAAAGCATAGAAACATCTCCCGCGACCATCTCTTTTCCCTGCAAAGCTTTCCACGTTTCTAACACTTGCCCCCCTAAAATCGTAGGGATGGCGAGGAGAAAGGAAAATTTGGCTGCGAACAGCCAGTCCCATCCCAAAAAACGACCAGCCGCCATGGTCGATCCGCTGCGCGAAATCCCAGGGACCAAGGCCATCGCCTGCATCGCTCCCACATATAACATATTTTTTGCTTTTAGAGGCGAGGTTCCTTCGACAATTTTTGCCCGAGAGGCCATAAAAAGAAGAAGGGCTGTCAAAATAAGAAAATAGCCAAGGAGGGAAGGGCTAGAGGCGAGCGTACGCAAAGGCTTGAGAAGAAAGTAGGCTGGCACAAGAGGGAGCAGGGCGAGGGAAAAAAAGGCGATTTTTTGTATATCGCACAAAATCTCGAAAACTTCTTTGCGCAGATACAGACACAGGGCGATGAGCGTTCCACTATGACAGGATAAATCGAAGTAAAGAAGGCTGTCTCCAAGAGGAAGATCGAACAACCATTTTGCAATACGCAGATGCGCCGAAGAACTAATAGGAAAGAATTCAGTTAACCCCTGAACGATTCCTAAAACAAGCGCTTGGAAAAAAATCAATGGAGCCTCGGATAGGAAAAATGGGGCGATCGACGGGACTTGAACCCGCGACATTTGGAT
The DNA here is from genome assembly GCA_903864395.1 of uncultured Chlamydiae bacterium. GTDB lineage: Bacteria > Chlamydiota > Chlamydiia > Chlamydiales > SM23-39 > CAIPFQ01. The sequence continues at coordinate 3,377 of CAIPFQ010000100.1, forward strand.
CCACAATCCAACACTCTAACCAACTGAGCTACGACCGCCATGGAAAGGATCACATTGTAATGCAAAGAGCAAATATGCGTCAAGCCCTTGCAAGAATTGAACAGCTCAGATAGAATTCTTGAATCTTTGGGAAAGGTGTCTGAGCGGCTTAAAGAACACGCCTCGAAAGCGTGAGTGCGTTGACTCGTACCGTGGGTTCGAATCCCACCCTTTCCGTTAGTTTACAACGCTCGAACTTTTTGGGTGTAATTTTTTAAATCCCATACCTTCATGCATTGGTTTGCTATCTGCGAAAATCTGCTTTAGCTCGACTTTGCAACTTTTTTGGGTTGGATGCCTCGGGATATTTGTTCTCGGGGGTGTTATTTAAATCGGGAAGGG
>CAIPFQ010000101.1 GCA_903864395.1 uncultured Chlamydiae bacterium
GAATGCCAGAAGCTGTTCGCAAATCTTCTTCATGAAGGCCTGCCCAATGCAAAGGCAGCTGTTTTCTCACCTTCATCCGATCGTCCAGCGTCGGAGGAATTCCTCGCAACTTCCAATGATCCCCTGCTGGCATAACAACAAATTGCGCTGGATGCACTGCGCCGCCGAGGGCGAAAAAATTATCCATCCAAGGGAGCGGCTGATCGAAAATTAAAGCTTGCCCCCCTTGCGCCATCGCCTCTTTGACAGCGCCCTCACACTGGCGCATATAGGAAAACCTCTCCTTCAGCCGCCGCAAATGCCCGAGAGTAAACTCTACGGCCTGAAAAAAGGAGATTCGCATATCCGCATCTGAAACTTCATAGCGTATCGGAAGAAAATTCGATATCACGTGAGAAAAAGTAGCGACGCCTTCTTGTTGCAATGAACGCCCATTGTCATGGGCATCGACACCAGCCACGAGCGCCTGATTAAACCAGTCATACAAAGCACTAGAGATCCATTCCTGCTCTTTCAGATAAAGAAGAATCATGCCTGCACTACTTAAAAGGCCTGGATATTCTGCTTGGTGGTGGTCAAAACGCCTCTGGCTAGGATCATAAGAGCCGCCGACATCGCAAACATAATCGCAAGAGGCTAAGATCAAAGAGTCTCTCGTGCGATAAATTGTTTCTCGATCAATACAATCAAAAAGCAGCAGCAAGGAACAGGCTGTAACCTCATCTGCATGAAAAGAACCGTCGTGCGTACCGAAACTTCTTGGAACCATAAATCAGAAAATTGTATCCTGAGATTGAGTTTATCGCAAGAGAGGGTTTTTATGAAACTAACAAGTTCCGCTTTTGAAGAAGGGAGCGTCATTCCCTCGCTTTACACGTGCGAAGGAAAAAATAAAGCACCTCCGCTCGCGATTGCGAATAGCCCTTCAAACACCAAAAGTCTTGTTCTCATCATGGACGATCCAGATGTCCCTGCCTCTATCCGTCCAGAGAAAATGTACGATCACTGGGTCGTTTTTAACATCCCCCCAACAACCCATCGCATCGACGATCAACACCCCATTCAAGGCATTTACGGAAAAAGCACATCGGGAAAAAACCAATACATCGGCCCTTGCCCTCCCTTTGGGGAGCATCGTTATTTTTTTAAGCTCTACGCTTTGAGCCAAACGCTCAATCTCCCTGAAGGATCTTCTAAACAAGCCGTTGAAGCCGCAATAGATGGAATTGTTCTTGCCAAATGCAGCCTCATGGGACGCTACGAAAAAAATAAAGGATACTAATCATTTTAATCGAAAGCTATTTATCTCCCCATCACTACGATCTCGTAACGCCCGACGGAAGGATCACCGAGATTCAAACCCTCGACGCTACGCATCGGCTCGCAACGGTGCTCATCGAAAAAGTATTTTCTGGCTTTGTCGGCTATGAGATTGAGCCACGGCTGGTTTTTTTTAACATCAAAAGCACGCTCGCCCAGATCGGCGTCAATGGCCTTGGCCAAGACTATTTTTTCGATAAATCCAAGCATTGCATTGAAGTCAAAGTACTCTTAACGGCCTATGGCGATCTTGCCGCAGCCATGCTCGAGCAGCTTTGTGTCGGTCTTTATCTTGGGAAACTTTTTGCTGCGGATGAAAGGCGGCGTGTGCGTGATCCAGACTATCTTTTGCGCATGTCGACGCGCTCCGATCGAAAGGGGCGTCCCCTTCTCTCTCTCGGCGGTTTAGAGGGAAGCGGCGATTTGATCTTAGAAAAAACCCAGGGGCGTACAGTCGCCTTTCTTTCACTCAAAGACGGCCTTATTCATTACGAGGAGACCCTGTATGGATTTCTTCCTACACTCGCTAAGGCGCTTTGTAAAAATGTGCCCCATACACGCCAATGGCTCCATCTTCATCATCAATGGGAAGCGGGCCTTCCAAAAATTGTTAAGAAAGACAACATTCTTCTTGTCCGCACGGCGCCTTTGCATGTGAGAACAGTGTACGGAAGAGTCGTCGAGGACCTTCTTCCTCAAGGCTACACCCACGCCTCTGCCTCTGTCTTGCAACCTGACACAACAGATTCGGGCGATATCTATGAATTTTATGGCAGCAGCCATCAGATCATCGATGATATTCCTCTCGAATTTTATACTCTTGAGCCCCATCGCGAGCACATTTTTTTCGCAGACCGGGATCAGCTTGTCGCCTCTCTTGAAAACCCGCAGCGAGTGTTTAACGTTTTTGCCACAGCGCCAGAGCCCAAAGAGCTTTTAGCGTCCGTATTCGTTGTGAAAGGAACGCAAATGCAAGCGCTCTCCGAAAAAGACTGGATCGTACGAGGAACGCTCAAGCATGAATTTCCTGGGCTTATCCATCCTGCGCGCCAGGCGCACTTGGCGGAAAAATATATTGAGAGCCAACCGCAGTATCCTTTTCTTAAAGCGATTGAAGACGGATTGATTACCTCGCAAGGCGTCCTTTTTTCACGCCATTTTCCTACGCCTTTGTTGAAACGGATGCTTTTGAACGATCTCGTCGCCCGTTGCCTAAAACGGTTGTATTTCCAGCACCCCTCTCAATCCCATGACGATTTTTTTTCTCATGAAGATCGGGCGATGCTTCTCGATCTTGCGAAATTTGGCATTCCGACCTATTGGGCAGATCAAAAAACAAACACCCTGTTACAGTTTGTGCTGCGCCACGAAAAAGACGCAGGGCTTTTCGTCCCACTGCACCTCGTCGAAGCGTTTCGCAAAGCCACCGTGCTCGGTGTCTATGGATCGAACCTGCAAGAGGGCCTTTTCGAAGGACAACTCCGCACTTTGCTCCTAGGGCTGCTGTCTATGAGAGATACTATTAACCATCCTCTTCTTTGCAGAAACACACCGCTTGCGCTCGTCACAGGCGGAGGGCCAGGGGCCATGGCTGTGGGGAATAGAGTGGCAAAAGAGGTCGGTCTTATTTCTTGTGCAAACATTGTCGATTTTAGATCTGAACAGACGATCGTCAACGAACAGAACCAAAACGCCTATATCGATGCAAAAATGACCTATCGGCTCGACCGTTTGGTGGAAAGACAAGCTGAGTTTTATCTCGATCTTCCCATTTTTTTGCCTGGCGGCATCGGAATGGATTTTGAATACGCACTCGAAGAGGTTCGTCGTAAAACAGGATCTGATCCAGCAAATCCAGTTCTTCTTTTTGGCAGCCCAGAATATTGGCAGCGCAAAATCACCTCTCGATTCCAACTCAATCGCGAAACAGGCACGATCGCAGGCTCCGAGTGGGTGTCCAACTGTTTTTACTGTATTCAGACAGCGGAAGAGGGACTCGCGGTCTATCGCAATTTTTTTGAAGGCACTTTGCTTATTGGAAAGACAGGACCCATTTACGACGAGGGATTTGTAAAAAATCCTTTTTCTAAGACAAAAACCTGACCTTGCACTTTTTGAGTGCAATTGCGTCAAGAAGATTAGAATCCATAAGAAATATTGTACTGCATATAATGATCGCGCATTTTAGAAAACTGCCCTTCGTACGAATAGCCGTGATGGTATTCGATATAAAAGCGGAATTTGCGTCCGATCCCTTGTAATTTGCTAAATTCGTAACCAGCTCGATACGTTCCATCAAAATTCCAACCGAGCTCTTGCATGTTGCGAAAGTGGAGTGTTAGATACAAAGTTCCATACAGGCGTTGTTTGACAAACTTGGAGCCGAGGAAGCGAACTTCGGTACCGTATTCAATGAAAAGAGGCTTCCAGCGAAAGGTGGGGTCGCTATGGACTATAACGCCAGGGCCTACATAGAGGCGGACAGCTTCTTTCGCTTGATAGGAGGCAAAGAAGTCCACGATTTCGTTGCTTGGATTGACGCGATGGAAGCCTGGATGATTGACCATGAATTCGTCGCCCAAATGGCTCGATATGTGATAGCCGCGGAGGCGAAACGACCATTTATTGCGCGAATAAGTGATCGGGATACCGCCATAGAAATCGGTATTGACCAGCTCCGTTCCGTCTGCGTAATTGGGTTGTGGATTAAAGTTAAACACGGACCAAATGCCCGCTTCGATGCCGATCTGAAGATCGCCATGCCAAAGGACATCGAGCCAGCGATAAATTGGGAAATCATCGCCAAGGGAAACATCGCCGCAGCTGTTGCCGCACACTTGATCGCCGCTTCTATAGCCAATGGTATAAGAAATCACGCGAGGAGAACCAATCAGGGGTTGAAACAGCTCTGTCATCTGAGGAAACCAAATGCCGCTGATCTGGGGACGCTCGACATATTTTATGCGCAGCTCTTCTTTTTCTGGCGATACACCGTCTAATAAAACAACTTCTTTTACCCCCGGAATGTCTTTGACAAATTGGACAATACTTTTTGCGACCAATTCATTTTTAGGCAAATTAGCAAGCCACACATTGTGATCTTTGGCGAGAACGACGACCCGATATTCAGCATAATGCATATCGACGAGCGCTTGAAGATATCCTTCGAAATATGCGTCGGGGGCACTTTCGACCTCTGGAGGAATAGCGTCTGTGCGCGTTAATACGACAGCCACTTCGCTCCCCTTTTCAAAGGAAAAGACTTGTGTGGCAAGAGCCCAAGAAAAAAACAGAACATTTAAGGACAGACGCATAACCCCGCTCTTTTTCTTATCTTATTTATACACCGAAACGGAATTTTACGATTTAATTTTTTTCTATTATGATTGACTCTCTAGCGAAACGGCTGCGAAGAAAGCCGAGACCGCTATAGAGACAGAAGATTCCGCCGAGGGCAAAGACTGCGGTAGGGCCCCAAAGGGCGGTGAGCCAGCTGCCGAGGAGAGGGCCGATGGTGCCGCGCACACCTAGCATCATGAGGCCGACGCCGCTGAAACGGGAGCTTTCTTCTTGTTTGGCAAAGATGAGACCGGACATATGCCACAAGAGGTTGCCACCGCCCTGTGCAATGCCGTACCAGAGGTACGCGAGGTAAAACCATCCGATCCACCAAACGGAAGAGGCCATGAGGAGGGGGAAGAGGGCAAACGAGAGGGAGACAAGGCTGGCGAGTTTAAAAAAGTTGACCTGTTCTATCCAGCGTCCCCAGAGGGGGGAAGAGAGGGCGAAGCCGAGTCCTTTTGCGACAGAAATGCCGGCAAAGGCCATCGTGTATGAAACGCCGAGCTGATCGACGGCGAAGATGGGCAAGGCGGGGTAGATGAACATGAGACCGAGGCCTGCGAACATAAAAAACCACAGATAGTGGGCAAAATCGGGGCGCTCTCGAATGAGGCGCCAGCTATCTTTCCAGGGGCGGACAATAATTTCTTGCCAGGAGAGTTTTTCTTCTTGGGGGAGATTTTCTTCGACAACGATTTTAGACTGAATGAAGAGAGCGCCCATGCCGATGAGAGCGGCGCCTACGGAGAGAACTTTCCATAGGCCTGGATCATAATCGAGAAGTCTTCCGAAGCCGATGGCTAAGACGACGCCTTCGGCGTGGCTAAAAGCGGCGCTCAGGGAGAAGAGGCGCCCCCTTTTCTTTTGCTCGACATTGCGTTTGATGAGCTCCATCCAGCCTGGGATGACGGCTCGAAAAAAGAAGGAGTAGCTGACGGTGGCAAAAACGATGAAGCCGGCAGAATCGAACCAGGGGCAAAGCAAAAATGGAGCGCGCATAAAAAAGCCTGCCCACAAAACATTCGACTTGATCCCTCCTCTGCGACAGAGTCCTGCGCTCCAGTAAAACGAAAGAATTGCGACAATGGGTCTTGCGCAGCTCATTAAAGCGATGAGCCATAGGCTGGCACCGAGATCTTTGCGTAAAATGATGGCGATGACATTGTGAAGGGTAAATAGAGGCTCGCTGAACGCCGAGCTCCAAAATAAGATTTTTCCCATGGAATGATTTTTTGTTATTTTTTCGTTCGTAGGCATTGTTGTCATATTCACTCTATTTCGATCGAATGGCTAATTTTTTTCTACAATGATTTGTTCCTTGGCAAAGCGGCTGCGAAGAAATCCGAGGCCGCTGTAGAGGCAAAACAGGCCTCCGAGGGCAAACACTTCGATAGGGCCCCATGCGGCCATGAGCGAGCTGCCGAGGGGCGGGCCGACGACGCCCCTGACGCCGACCATCATGAGACCGACGCCGCTAAAGCGAGAGCTTTCTTCGTGCCGCGCAAAAATGGGCCCTGACATGTGCCAAATGAGATGGCTGCCACCTTGGGCGATGCCGTACCAAAAGTAGGCGAGATAAAACCCTCCGATCCACCAAAGGGATGAGGCCATGAGGAGGGGAAAGAGAGCGAACGAGAGGGAGACAAGGCTTGCGAGTTTGAATAAATTGATCCGTTCCATCCCACGGGCCCAGAGGGGGGAAGAGAGGGCAAAGCCGAGTCCTTTCGCGACAGAGATGCCGGCAAAGGCCATTGTATATGAGACGCCTAGATCGTCGACGGCGAAGAGGGGCAAGGCGGGGTGGATGAGCATGAGGCCAAAGCCAGAGAGCATAAAAAACCACAAATAGTGGGCGAAGTCGGGGCGCTCTCGAATAAGGCGCCAGCTATCTTTCCAGGGGCGTACAACAATTTCTTTCCAGGGGAGTTTTTCTTGGGGTGTTAGCGTTTCTTCGCCAAGGATTTTCGATTGAATAAAGAGGGTGCCCGTGCCGATGAGGGCGGCACCGAAAGAGAGGGTTTTCCAGAGGCTTGGGTTAAAATCGAGGAGGCTTCCGAAGCCGATAGCGAGAAAGAGTCCTTCAGCGTAACCGAAGGCGGAGCTCAAGGAGAAGAGGCGTCCCCTCTTTTTTTGATCGATGTTGCGTTTGATGATTTCCATCCAACCGGGGATGACGGCGCGATAAAAAAATGTATAGTTGATAGTAGCAAGGACGACGAAGCCTGCGGAATCGAACCAGGGGCAGAGCAGAAAGGGGGCGCGCATGAGGAAACCTGCCCAGAGGACGTTAGATTTGATACGCCCGCTGCGACAAAGCCCTGCGCTCCAGTAGAAAGAGAGGATAGAGACGATGGGCTTGGCGCACGTCATGAGGGCGATAAGCCAGAGGCTGGCACCGAGATCTTTGCGCAAAATGATGGCGATGATGCCGTAAAGTGTGAATAGCGGCTCGCTAAGGGCTGAGCTCCAAAATAAAACTTTTCCCATCGCTTGGGTTTTTTGCATCTTCTCGCTCATATGAGTACATATCATATCCATTGTGTCGTATTCTTGGAACATAAAACATAACTTTAAAAAGTTAATTATACAATATAAATGGGTGCGATCGTTTTTTGATGGAGTGAAGGGGGTAGAGATGGAGGCGCAGGGAGGGCGTGGAAAAACTGCTTGAAAATCTAATGCCCGTGTCATACAATGGTTTTTTCACACCCTTCAAGGGGCAATAGCTCAGTGGTTAGAGCAGCGGACTCATAACCCGTCGGTCTCTGGTTCAAGTCCAGGTTGCCCCACATTTCTTTTTGGCTTCATCAGGCTGAAACTGAGCTGGTTGCGATAAAGCACCCAAATCAGCCTAAAGCGCGGTTCACATCCGTGGACCACTTATGGACCACTCGCCTACAACAATTGGCGATAGCCCAGCAGCTAACCTTTGAAAATCTAAACAAAGGTAGCTTCATGAAAGGCATCGATAAACGCACCCACAAAGACGGGACGGTTTCTTACCGCGCCCGCGTTCGCATTAAAGGACATCCCGTCCTCATCCAATCCTTCGCCTCCAAAACTCTCGCCATGAAATGGAAACGCGATACTGAATCAGCTGTTGAACAAGGCAAATATGCATATGACAAACCTGGCAGCAAAAATACTTTAGCGGAACTGATCGACCGCTATATCGAAAGAGTTCTTCCATCAAAGCCAAAGAATGCAAGAAACGTCCGCCAACATCTTCTCTGGTGGAAGCAAGAACTTGGATATTGCCTCCTTTCCGATATCAAACCAAGCCTCATCGCACAGAAACGGGATGAGCTGCTTTCAGGGCTAACTTGTAAAGGAAAAATCCGTTCTTCCACAACCGTGGTCCGCTATCTTGCCAGCCTTTCCCATGCCTTTGCGATCGCTGTTAAAGATTGGGAATGGGTTCAGGAAAATCCCGTCATGAAAATCTCAAAGCCGAAAATCTCCAATGGCAGAACGCGATTCCTCAATGAGAATGAGAAAGCAAAGCTCATCCAGGCATGCCAAGAAAGTGGATCAAAAGGGCTCTACCCAATTGTTATACTGGCCCTTTCGACAGGCATGAGAAGAGGCGAAATCATGAATCTAAAATGGAGCGATGTTGATCTCGTCAAAGGCGCCATCTTGTTACAGACAACCAAAAATGGGGAGCGCCGATATATTCCCCTGCTTGGGAGGGCGCTGGATCTTCTGCGCACAAGATACATCAATCAAGCCACGGATGCTCTTATATTCCCCGCTCCTCACTCGCAGTCTAAACCTCTCGACATCCGATCCGCCTGGAATACCGCTCTCAGAAATGCGGGTATAGCGAACTTCCGCTTTCACGATCTTCGCCATACAGCAGCTTCCTACTTGGCCATGAATCAAGCGAGCCTGCTAGAAATCGGGACCCTGCTCGGTCACAAAACCGTCCAAATGACCAAAAGATATGCACATCTTTCCAATGCGCACATCTACTCGGCAGCAGCAAAACTGAACGAGAAATTATTCAATAGTAAAAAATAGAATACGCAAACCAAAAAGATAGGTACCCCCAAACTCCGCCTCTGCTTGGATGCAGAGGCCATCCCTTACACATTGATTCAGAACACCATAACAATCGCCTTCATTTCAGTCCTTTCTCACAAAACAATCAACATTTCAAACTCAAACAAAATAGTTTAATTGTCATTAAATCAATATATCGCATTATTTGCACTTCTGCTATCTTATTATACGTTAAATCAACAACTTAAAACGGAAAAAATGAAAAGAAAGGGCTTTGATCCACAAGACACAAAACCATTTAAATTAAGCCGGTCAAAGATCGAGCTTTTTTGTGAATGTCCCTTTTGCTTCTACCTCGATCGCAAACTTGGGGTTGCGCAACCTGGAGGATTTCCGTTCAACCTCAACTCTGCTGTTGACCATCTCTTGAAAAAAGAATTCGACTTCTACCGAGCAAAAAGCGAAGTGCATCCCCTAATGATCAAGCACAAGATTGATGCAATCCCCTTCCAGCACGAAAAACTGGATGAATGGCGAAAGAATCAAAAGGGCATTTCCTATCTACACGAACCGACCCGATTTTTAGTTGCAGGAGCCATTGATGACGTTTGGATCACTCCTTCTGGAGAACTAATCATCGTGGACTATAAGGCGACCAGTAAAGCAGGTGAAATCAATTTGGATGCCGACTGGCAAATTAGCTACAAAAGGCAAATGGAAATTTATCAATGGCTATTCAGGATGAACGGATTTGCAGTTTCCCCCACAGGCTATTTTGTTTACTGCAATGGCAAGAAAGACGTTCCCACATTTGACGAATGTCTAAAATTCGAGATATCGGTCATCCATTATCTTGGCGATGATAGCTGGATTGAGCCTAAATTACTTGAGATTCATGCTGTATTGACCGCTTCACAGCCCCCAGAACCCAATCCAACTTGCAGCCTTTGCTCCTATCGGCTTGCCGCAAATGGTGTGCTCGGATGATTACAGACTACCACGCAAAGCTTTTTGCTCATGAATTGCTCCGACGATGCCCATCAGATAGCGTGGAACGTTTTACAGCAGCCTTAATGGATTCTCAGGTCGATCTAAACCCTCACCAAGTAGACGCAGCACTATTCGCGTTTCGATCCCCCCTTTCTAAAGGCGCTATTCTTGCCGATGAGGTGGGTCTTGGAAAAACCATTGAAGCCGGGATTGTTCTCTCCCAGAAATGGGCCGAGCGAAAGAGAAAGCTTTTAATTATTCTTCCTTCAAGCTTACGAAAGCAGTGGCACCAAGAACTCCAAGAAAAATTTTACCTCCCCTCCATCATCTTGGAATCCTCCTCTTTTAAAAAAGCCATCAAAGAAGGAGAGTGCAATCCCTTTGATATTTCTGAAATCGTCATTTGCTCTTATTCTTTCGCTCGCAATAAAGCGGACTTCATCAAATCTGTTCAATGGGACCTCATCGTCATAGATGAAGCCCATCGCCTCCGGAATGTCTATAAAACTGGGAACAAGGTTGCTCGAGAGTTAAAACAGGCAACAGAACATGCGCCCAAACTACTTCTCACGGCAACACCTCTTCAAAACTCACTGCTCGAGCTTTATGGGCTAGTCAGTTTCATCGACGAGCACACTTTTGGCGACCTAAAAAGCTTCCGATCTCAATTCGCCAGGCTTACTTCTGAAGATAGCTTCGATGATCTAAAAAACCGTCTCAATAAGGTTTGTAAGCGTACCCTTCGACGCCAAGTGCTTAAATACATACAATATACCGAAAGAAAAGCTCACACTGAAGAATTTACACCCACTGAAGACGAAGAAATCCTTTATGATATGATTTCAGACTATCTCTGTCGGCCCAACCTACAGGCTCTTCCATCAAGTCAACGGAGCTTGATGACACTCGTTTTACGTAGATTACTTGCATCATCGACTTTCGCTATTGCCGGGGCTTTAGAGTCTCTTATCAACAAGCTCGAAAAGCGCCTTAAAAGTGACAAAAAATCAGACCGCTCTCTTGAAGAAGATTTTGAAAGATTTGAA
>CAIPFQ010000102.1 GCA_903864395.1 uncultured Chlamydiae bacterium
TGACTTCAAGAAGAAGTAATCCAAATAGGTTGAAAAAGAGCCCGACGATCAAGCTGTTTTTCAATCCGAAAAAGCGGCAGATCCGTTGATGAAAGAAGCATGCGCCTACGGCACTGAGATAGAAAATAATTTTAGAATAAAGAAGGGAAGCGTTTGAAATATCTTTTTGTAAAAAGTCGTTTGAAAGAAGAAAGCTTACAAAAATCATTGTATGGAGAGCGCCGATAAGAAACAGACTCGCCGTGATTCTATGTTTTTTTGAGAATAGGTTCATCGGATGGATACATCGTCTCCGACGATCTCAATTTGGAGCCAAAGATCGCGCGGATCGAGAGTAACCTCTTCTTCGTGCGTCAGAAAGCGCGGCCAGACACGTAGATCTCGTTGAACAGTCCAGCTTAAATTGTATTTGCCTGGAGAGAGCTGAAAGCCTGCAGTCCCTCTGCCTCCATAGATATCTCTGGGTTTTAGCTGAATTTCTTTATCGTTAAATATTACTGTTTTGATTTGAGGCCCTCCTGCCTCAGGGCTGTCGCGCACAATGAGTTCTATTCGGATGAGTTGGGGGTTGCCAGGGACGGGGTTTTTCGGGCCTTGGTAGCTATAGGAGGCGATCAGCAAGTCTTGCTGTGAGGCGAAGGAGAGGCAAAAGACCAAAAGTGTTATAACACAGGTAGTAGATCCTAGGAAAAAGAGGAGGGGTAAAAAGCGCTTTGCCGACATGTCTTCAGAAATAAGGCGATCTCTTGATTTTTGACAATGAAAAACTGTAAGTTCGAATTATGAGTTTACCTGCTCTCCTTTTAAGTTCTGCGCTGGTGATTGCAAGCTTAGCGCAGGCGGTGCCCTCTTCTCATTGGTTTTCTGTGGCAGGGGGGTGCTATAATTTTTTGCGCCCTTATAAGCGGACGGCTGAATTTGAGATGGAATGCAAATTTCGTGTAAGAGCCTTGGGCTCCCCCTTTTCTTTTTTAGAATTTCTTCCTCTCGTCGGCGTGATGTCCAATATACAGGGCGCAGGGTATTTATACGCGGGGATTAATTTTGATCTTCTTTTCTTTGAACATCTTGTGATTACCCCTGGCTTTGCCGCTGGATATTTTTGGAACGGTTCTACAAAAGGGCTTGGTTATCCTCTGGAGTTTCGCTCAGGGGTAGAGCTTGGCTGGCAGTTCGAGGATCTTAGGCGTTTGGGCGTTCATTTTTATCACCTCTCTAACGCGGGCCTTGGACAAAGAAATCCAGGGGAAGAATCTTTGGTTCTTTATTGCGATATTCCTTTAAATTTGATTTTTTATAATAAATAATGTATATGGTTAATTATATAATTAGAATTGTTTATGAGTCGAGAAATCCCTTTTGATCCGTTTCCTTTTTTGGAAGATCCTCATTATCAGACGATTGTAAATGCCTTTTTTAATTTCTTATTTGACCCTCCTTCTGATCAAAAAATCGTGGCGTTGCCGGATGGGGATAAAATTTCTTTGGAGATTACGACACCTCGGGAGTGGCAAAGCGGGGATTTGACGGTTTTTCTCGTTCATGGGCTGTGCGGTTCCTATCAATCGCCGAACTTGGTTCGGATGGCGCGTAGGTTAGAACCTTTAGGGATTCGCACGGTGCGCTTTAATATGCGCAATTGTGGTTCGGGACGGGGGCTTGCAAAGCAAATTTATCATAGCGGCAGAAGCGATGACATTTTTTATTCGATTAAAGCGTTAAAGCAAGAGATGCCAGACTCGCCGATTATCCTGATCGGATTTTCTTTGGGGGGCAACCTCGTATTGAAGATGGCGGGGGAGCTTTCTTCTTTAGCAAAATCTTTAGTGACCAAGGTGATTGCGGTGAGCCCTCCTGTGGATCTTTATTCGAGCATTTTAATGATTGGCCACCCAGATAATGCGCGATATGAAAAATATTTTTATCGTCTTTTGCGCGCGGATGTTCAATATCGACATAAAAAATTTAAAGACTTGCCTCGTGTGCATTTGCCTCGCGATTTGAAAATCTATGAATTTGACCAGATGTATACAGCCCCTTTTTGCGGGTTTAAGAGTGTCGACGATTATTACGCTCGTTGTAGCTCCGCGCAGTTTATTCCCGACATCGCGGTGCCATGCAAAATTCTTCTCGCAGAGGACGATCCGATCGTTTCCAGCTCTTCCTTGGATCGATGCGTCTTGCCATCCCATGTGGACGTTCTCGTCACAAAGAAGGGGGGGCATATGGGATATTTTGGTCATCCTCGCAAGGATAGGGGAGTGCATTGGCTCGATTCGGTGTTAATCGACTGGATTCAAGAATCTTAATCTCGACTTTGCCTCCTGTTTCTTCCTCAGTTCTTTAAGCATACTAAATGAGAAGGACTTTTTGGTTGTTTACGAGCCCTAAGCTCGACTTTGACAAATCCTCTATTCAAGGAGCGGACAGAAAAACTCAATTCCCACTAAGTCAATGTGTTTCAGCAAATCTGGGTTGTCGATTTTGTTTCTGATGGACAAGTCTACGTTCCACGGCAAAAGCAGATCATCGATCTCATTTTCAATGGCGAGCAGTTCTGTGAGCGTGAGTGTCTCTGATTCGATACATAAGTCAATATCTGAGCCCAATCGGGCTCTGCCTATAGCGCGAGAACCATACAAAACAACCCTGTAGATGGCTGCGTGCTTGCGAAAGACTTCGCGCAGCTGATGGATCACATGGATCGGCAAATCGAACAGTGTTTTATGTGTCATCGATCCCTAGAGAGCGCATTTTGACCAGAAACGCTGTAAACAACTTATAATAAATAGTTATGACCTTTTCTGCGATTTCGTCGGCTACTTGATGATTGTATGTATGGGATGTTTGATTGCGACTTTTAATCATTTCCATCCAGTGTTCTCCATCAACAATGATCCCTTGACTAAATGCCTCGCGCACAGCATCTCGAGACCCAGTGATGTTAGGATTCCCTTGATTAATAAAGTAATCCTTCATCACATTCCACGCTAATTCGTGCGTGAATTCAAAGGATTTAATGAGGCCTTGTTTTTCTAGATCAGACAAAGGTCGTTGAGATGTTAATGCAACAGCCAATTGCAGTTGCGCCAGGGCTCTTGCGTAGTTTTTCAATCTCTGCTGCCAGCGCGGTTGCAGTTTGTTTTCTTCGTTTTCCATGAAAACCCTTTTGAAAACAGGATGCAGAAAGCCTTGGAAAAAAGCAAGCTCTTATTGACTCGACTTTGCAGCTTTTGTGGGCTGCCTGCTTTGGCTATTTGCCCCAGGACGTTCGACCTATGGTCGAACTGGGCGATTATTTAAACCAGGCAGGGGTTTTTAACCCCTTCCCGATTTAAATAACGCCCCCGAGAACAAATATCCCGAGGCATCCAACCCAAAAAAGTTGCAAAGTCGAGATTGAGTGAACATCTTTTCCCATTTTTTCCCGCGCTTCGCGCTCTGTGGTCTATACTAAAGCAACTTCAGAAATAAGTTTAATTATATTATTTCACATTAATTACGAAATATGAGTATTATGTAATTAAAAGAGGAAGGAGTTTTTATGTTGCGTCACCCCAATCCTTGGTTAGCGATTTGGAGACATCCAAGGACTACCATCGCTCAAATTGTTTCTGACAATCCGAAACGAGGCATCTGGGCTCTCTCGTGGCTCTACGGAATTCTTGGCCTATTGAATTCACTGCAATTGATGTCCACAGGGCACGCATACAATCTATTTTTTATCGTCCCTCTTACAATTTTACTGGCCCCCATTTTTGGGTTTATCAGTTTTACTATTATGAGTGCGGTTGTTTATACGGTTGGATTACTTTTAAAGGGAAAAGCTTCGTTTTTTGCTATTCGAGCCGCCCTTTCTTGGGCATCCCTTCCCCTCATCATCAATGTTATACTTTGGGGATTGCTCATTGGTGTATTTCAAGAGGGTCTTTTCCGCCCCTTTCAGCCAGAGGAGGGTGTTTTATTGCTTCTTTCTGCCGTGTTAGTGGGGAAAGTCGCTTCCGTTGTTTGGTCTTTGATTCTCTATGTGAATATGCTCTCTGAAGTGCAGCGTTTTTCAACGGCTCGCTCTATTATCAATATTATATTGTCTTGGATGGCTATGGCGATCTTGCTCATTTTGCTTGGACTGAGTATCGGATTTTTCATGCATTCTTAATTCTAAAAATTTAATGGAGAGGGAAATATGAAGGCTTGGATTTTTTCAATCGGACTCATGGCGATGCAACTCTGTTGCCCCTCTGTTATGAGTGCCTCTCTCAACGAGGGCTGGTATCAGTTCTCTTCTAAAGATGGGGGCTGTTCCATTTCTTTTCCCGCGCAGCCCAATCTTGTGCAGCAATCGATTCAGATCGCCGAAGGGCAGTATCTTCACTACGATATCTATCTAGCTCCCATGGAAGACAAAGGTGTCTGTATGCTCCTTGTCGCGACTTATCCAATCTCTCTTTCAGGCGCTCAAGAGGTGGCGGGTCTAGAGGGGTTGCTAAAAGGGATTGTCGGTCATCATATCGATAACAAGCTGATCTTTTCTAGATTGGTGGAGTATGCAGGACACCCAGCCATGAATTTTTTAGTTCGCAGTCTCTCCAATTATTTTCGAGGGCAAGCCGTCATGATTGGCAACAAATTGTATTTAGTTGCGATGGAAGGGCGAAAAAGCGAGCTCAATGAAACGGTGTTTGAGCGCTTTCTTGAATCGCTCAAAATCCATAATCGAAACTAAGCCCCGCATAGGGAGCCCCTTCAAGATCGGTGTAGAGAGCGTTTTTGCCTTGCTGGTTTTTAATGTAAAAGTTGCCTCCCATGTTATATCCGATATAGATCTCGGCCTCTAGGCGCAGTAGTTTTTCATAGTGCAGATTCAATTCTGTGCCGAACGAGGTATAGCAAAAGACAGAGCGAGGCTGTGGCTCTTGAGCTCCAACGCGAAATCTCTCCTTTAAAGGGCGTCCATTGAGGGCAATGCGCCAATGTTCATCGATTTTATATCGCAGTGTGTAAACGACGGGAAAAACAGCTTCTAGATTCCAACGAGGCGTGAATGCATAATCGAACCCAATAATAGGATAGACGACTGTCGCCTCCATTCCAATCGTCGCCATTGCTCCAATGTGGTAATGCCATCGATTGTCGAGCTTATGTTTGCCCCAAAGTAATCCTGAAAAGAGTCCATACTGCGCAGGGCGGTTAAAATGCTCCCAATCAAGATTGTATTCCGCGCGTGCAATCCAGCGCCAATCTTCCAATGCGTTGGAGTAGAAGAGAAGACCGAACTGCGCATAGTAAAAATGCGTTTCGTTAAACTTTGGGTTTTGGTTCCAATCTAAGGTAAAACCGACCCAATCGAAGCGCGGAAAAAGGTAGGTTGTACGACTCATCGGGACGAGCATATTGAGAAAAATGTCGTTTTTACGAAAATACAGATGGCCATCGTCTCCCGAGTTGATCGACGCTCTTCCGTTTCTCAATCCATTGAACCCCAAATGAATCGGATGGAAATCCCAATAGGATTGAGAAGAGCTCTCTTCTTCTGCAAAAAATAAAAGGGGGATCCAAAATAAGAGCCAAACAAATTTACTGCGCATTGCCAACCATTCGGTGAAACTCTTTTTCTCGCATTTCGTGATCTAGGAGAGCGACAGAAGTAGAGGCTGTTCCTTCTTTCTCTTTTTTGACAACGCCAAAGTGGGACTGAGCCAGTTTTGCCACTTGAACAAAGTGAGTCACGCAAATCACTTGGCGCTTTTGCGCGATTTGCCCGAGCTTTTCTCCCAACATCGAGGCGGTTCTCCCTCCAATGTGGCTGTCGATTTCATCGAAGACTAGGCATCCCACAGCATCTTTTTCGGCTAACACAATTTTTACAGCGAGCTTGACGCGCGCAAGCTCCCCTCCGCTTGCACAATCTGTCAAAGGCAAAAGCTTTGCGCCAGGGTTTGCGGCAAAAAGAAAAACGACCTCGTCGATCCCGTTAGAGGATAGAGGACGATTTTGGATCTCAATGAGAAAGCGCACATGAGGGAGATTGAGACTTCGTAGCTCGGTCTGTATGGACTCGCTCAAAAGGGGAGCTTTTGTTTTTCTTTCCTTGGATAAGGCTTCGGCGAGATGGTTGCACTGATCTTCAAGGTTTTTCCTTGTTTTTTCTAACGCGAGGCTCGTTTCTTCGCTCGATGCTATTGTCTCTACAGTAGAGAGGAACTGAAGTCTTTGTTTTTCCGCTTCATCCCAGGTAGATCCAAAGCGCCGTTTGAGTTTTTCAATCTCATGGATCCGTTTTTCCTGCGCGGCTAAGCGCAAGGGATCGGGGTCGAGCTGTTCTGTATACGATCGTAAAAAAGATTCCACTTCTTCAATCTCTAAGGCGATTGTTTTTAAAGTTTGTCCAGAAATCTCTAGTCTAGGATCGAGACGCGCAGATTTTTCTATTGTATGAAATAAAGGAGCGATTTGATCTCTGCATCGGACGAGCCCTTCAGCCGCCTCGCTTGTATGCTCAATCAGCTCTTGCGCATGGGACAGAGTCGTGTGAGCAGCACTCAAAGCTTCTTCTTCTCCTTTTTCCCAATGCCCCTCTGCGAAAATTTGAAGAGCCTCTTTCGCCCAAGCGAGGTCGCGCTCTTGGTGTATTTTTGTCGCATTGAATTTTTCAAGCTCTTCTTTCGCCTTTCGGCTCTTCTCAACGCAGACCTCTAAGTCCTTGAGCGTCTTTTCCCATCCTCCAAAGGCGTCGAGGGCACCCCTCTGCTCTTGCGAGTTGCAAAGGGAGACGGCCGTTTTTTGATCGAGCACTTCGATGTGCGTTTTCATAAATTCGCGCAGTTCCGTAGAGCTTACAAGCTGATCTTCAATAAAACTGCGGCTTTTCCCAGAGCGATGAATTTCTCTGCGCACAGATACTGGCTCGCCCAAGGGGGGGAAATCAAGATTTTTTAAGAAAAAGGGATGGGCACTAGAAATTTTCGCTTCGATGACGGCAGAGCTTGCGCTCGAGCGAATCCATTCTACATCAGAGCGCTCGCCACAGAGAAGGCGTATCGCCGTTAAAATTGCCGATTTGCCAGCCCCTGTCTCTCCTGTAAAAATATTGAGGCCTGCATCGAAATGAATTTCAGCGCACTCGATGAGAATGAGGTTTTTAATGATCAGGGTTCGTAACATCGTTCATCGTTTTAAAATGTGTCTTCGCTGTTTTTTCTAAAATTTCTCGCCCATTTTTCGCTACGAGTCTTTTGCCAGCAGAGATCACCTGTGCGGAGGCTCCCTTGGGCAGCGTCATGCCGACGTCTTGACTGAGCGCGTCCATCCCGTCGAGGAATGCGCTTCTCGCTAGAATGGAAGCGGCGGCGACGACGAGATCTTCTTCTCCTTTGGTTCTTTGCTGGAGATTCACAGAAAGTTTTTTTTGCTCAATGGCTCTTTCCATCAGAGTGGCCTCTGCAAATTGATCGAGAATCGCTTCTTTGCACCCTGTTTTTTGCACGAGCTCCGCAAGCGCGGCGGTATGCGCCCACGCCATCAGGCGATTGAGATTTTTAAATTTTCCGTAGAGCTCATTGTATTTTTGAGGGAAGAGCCGAATCACTGTGAATGGATAGGTGGCGCGTAACTTTTCTGCAAGTTTTCTAATGGTCTCGTCGCTGAGTCGTTTACTATCGCAGACGCCAAGAGAGCTGAGACGCCGAATGCCGTCGCTGTCGGCAAAGAGAGCTGCGATGCAAAGGGGGCCGAAAAAGTCGCCTTTGCCTGCCTCGTCCATGCCAATATGAGGGGATACGTCGAGGTGCGCCTGTGGGTGGGAGAAATGAAATTCTTGAAGGAGTTCAGGTTCGAGATAAAACTCGATGAAAGAATCTTTGTCTTTTCCTTGAACAACCAGGCTTCCCGATTCGTAGAGAGTGCAAGAAATCCCTGTTTTTTTTGCGGAAAACACAGTGTAGGGAGGTTTGAGAAGCTCAAAGCCTTGCGAGAGAAGATCGGCTTTTAATTTTTCAGAAAGACTCAAATCAATTTTGGCAGTAAAACAAGCGCTTTTCATAAACAATCATTGTATAATGTTGGAGGGAATTCGTGCAAGGTGATAGAATCGCAAAAAAGGGAGAAAAAATGAGTCAGAAATTAGGCGCTCGTTTTCGACAGAAGAGAGAGGAGATGAGCCTTTCTTTGAAAGAGGTGGAAAACGCGACTTCGATTCGCGTTCCCTATTTACAGGCGATTGAAGAGGGGACAATCCACCAGTGCATTTCTTCGGCGTATGCGCAAGGATTTATTCGCCAGTATGCGCAATTTTTGGGCTTTGAGTCTGCTCATTTGATGAAGGAGTTTCCCGAGGCGTTTCGCTTGATTGTGGAAAAGCAAGAATTTTCGTATGGGATCGGCACACTAGAATCGCGCGGCAACCCTAACGGAGGCGTGCGTTGGCTTCCTAATTTGGTTTGGGGCTCTTTGTTTCTTGTGCTTGGGATTACAGTTTGGTATTTTGGGCGGTGGGTAGGAGCTTTTTGATGGATGCTTTGGGCGATTATATCATTCAAAAACAGTTAGGCGAAGGTGTTTTTGGTGCCGTGTATTTAGCTGAGCATCGATTTATCAAACGTCTTTTCGCTTTAAAAGCTCTTCCTGAGAGTTTTTCAAAAAATCCCGCCTTTATCCGCCGTTTTGAATTAGGGATCGCTCAAATTGCCAGTCTCGACCATCCACACATTGTAAAAATCCATACAGTCTCTTGCCAAGACGATCAGTATTATATTGTCAGCGACCCTCTCTTGAACGATGCACAAGAAAGTGGATCCCTGGAATCGTGGCTTGAAACAAGAGGTTTTGACATAAAGGAAGAAGAAGTTGAACAATTGCTGCGCCAAGTCGCAGGGGCTCTTGATTTTGCGCACGAAAAAGGGGTCTCTCACGGATCTTTAAAGCTTAGCAATCTTTTGATTTCAGAAACGAAAGAGGGCGTGCATCTATGGCTCTCTGATTTTGGGGTAGCGCGCTTGATTGGAGAGAGGCCCTTTTTATTGAAGCTTTGTGAAAAAATGGGGCAAGCCTTTTCTGAGGAGGGGGTATTAGTGAAAAAAGACGCGCGGTTCGTCCAGTCTTTTGGGTTTTTAGCCCCTGAGCAAAAAGAGTTTTCCATGGAAATTTCGGAGAGAAAGGCCGATGTGTATGCTTTTGGCACTCTGGCTTACTATCTGCTCGTAAAACGGATGCCTGAGGGGTGTTTTGATCTGCCGTCGCAATGCCTTCCTGAGTGTACGCTGCAATGGGATCTTTTATTGCGCAGATGTCTCCAGCCCAAGGCGCACCTGCGTCCTGACTGTCTTTTGGCCGCTATGGATGAAACATTGAGAGCTGTGCCAGAGAAAGTGTCTTCGCTTATGAACCTTCCTGACATTGAAGCGCGCCTTGAGAGCGTCAATCAGTTGGCCTTTGAGTTTCGTCAAAAAAACGCAGCGGCTATGGCGGCGGCAGAAGCTTTAAAGCCGGTGCTGCGGCCGCAAGAGATTTCAAGACCGCAATATGAGCCGGATCCTGGAGCTGTTTTTCAGCGAGATACCGTTGTGAGCCATTATACGCCGAAGGTCGTAGAGCAAAATGAATTAGAGCCTTTGATGACGGAGATGGCGGTAATTCCTGGTGGAAGTTATATGCGAGGCAGCCAAGAGGGCGCGCGCGATGAAATGCCGCGCCATGAAGTGAGGCTGCCGAGTTTTGCCCTCGATGTTCACCCTGTGACAAACGAGCAATTTGTTCGCTTTTTGCAGGCGATGGGCGGAGAAAAAGATCACAACAATAACGATATCATTCGTTTGAGGGATGCGCGCATCAAAAGATCTGCGGGAAAATTAATCATTGAATCGGGCTATGCGAAACATCCTGTAGTGGGGATTACTTGGTATGGCGCGCTCGCTTATGCGAAGTGGATAGGAAAAAGACTACCTTTGGAGGCTGAGTGGGAAGCCGCTGCCTCTGGAGGTCTCGCAGAGGCGAGTTTTCCTACGGGGCTGCAAATTGAGCGCTCGCAGGCGAATTTTTTCAGTTCAGACACAACCCCTGTGATGAGCTATGCTGCCAACCCCTTTGGTTTATATGATGTGGTCGGCAATGTTTATGAGTGGTGTCAGGATTGGTATGCGTACAATTACTATGACGCCTCTATGGTAGAGCCTGAGCGTCCATCAGGCCCTCCGCAGGGAGTGTATCGCGTTTTGCGCGGAGGGTGTTGGAAAAGCTTGAAAGAGGATCTTCGTATCGCGCACCGCCATCGCAATAATCCAGGGGCTCTCAATGGGACGTATGGGTTTCGTTGTGCCGCAGACGTGGCTCATGGCGATTTCGCGTAGGTCAAATTGTTCGTTTTTTTGTTTCACAGTCCCTAAAAATCAGCAAAAGAAAAGAGATCAAGTTCAGGGCGGCGAGAAAAACGAGAAAGAGTTTTCCAGCGACCGTGTAACGATAGACGAAAAGAGCGATAAGCATCCCTGTCATTGCGAGCGACAAAAATTTTCCGAACCGTTTTTTTGCAAAAAGACCTAGGGCGCCGACCATGAGCAGAGCGCCTGATCCGACCCCTGCGTAAAGGGAGGGGAGACTTCCTGTATTGTGATACCCAAGAAAGCCAAAAAGTGCTACAATCGCACCGTTGACAAGAACAAATCCATTCACGATTTGAGGAAACATAGTAAACTCCTTTTTTCAAAAGGATATAGAGGAATAAAGTTTTTGTGGATAAAAATCAGTGGAATACAGAAATTGTTTCTGCCGCTGCGATTGAAAGGGCTGTAGAGTTTTTAAAGCAGGGGGAGCCAATTGTTTTTCCTACAGAAACCGTCTACGGTCTTGGCGCGCCTGTATTTCATCCAGAA
>CAIPFQ010000103.1 GCA_903864395.1 uncultured Chlamydiae bacterium
AAATTTTCCTAAGAAAAAAGGGACAGGGATCTCTTTTTTCTCTTCAGACTCTTGGGTATGATCGAGAACTGTTATCGTTGTTCTAGGAACAAGAAGCAAAAAGACGATGGCGACGCTTGGAATAAAAAAACTGCGAATCAAGGGCTCAAAGCGCTGTCGAAAAAATGCGAGCAGAAGAGCGCAAAACGCCCCCATACTCAAAGAAACCCTCAAAAGAGCCCGAAAAACTTGCCCCACTCCAGTATCTGCATCGCCATAGAGGACAAAACCGATCGCTTCAAATACCTTTTCAAGAAGCTCTCCCCCACCCCAAGTGTGAAAAGTATTCATGGCTTTTCCCTCAAACCTCTTCGCATCTCTTTATCCAAGAAAAGCAACCTGTCGAGAGCTGATCTTTCTTGCTCTGTTTTCTTTTGATGAGCCTCTCGCTCTCTTCGATGATGCGCAAGAGCCTCTTCCATCTGTGCGATATAAGCCTCGAGGGTGACTGTGGAAATTTGCGAGAGTTTGAGCGCTTTTGCCTGGGCGAGCACTTTTTCCAAAGCCTCTTCGACAAACTGAAAAACCTCTTCTAGCGCGACAGAGTCGCTCGAGCTCTCAAGCAACGCAACAGCGCCAGGGCCTTGATATTGCGCAGCAAGCGCGATGAGGGTGGCTGCCGGAAATTTTGCGTGAGAGAAAACTCTTTTTTCTTCAGGTGTAAATTCTGTGTCTGTCAAAAGCTTATCTTGGATGTTTTGAAAAAGTGAGAACCACTTTTTTTTTCTAGGCTCCCAGGTAGATGTGATTTCTTTGCGCGCCATCTTTTTCTTTTCTTCAAACACATACCCATTTTTAATTGGTTTCCCCTCAAAAAGAAGAGAGACAACGCTTTGGACGAGAGGCGGATAAAACACAACTCCCTCCGATTCCGTTTTGACAATTGTTCCCGTGAGATTCAAAAAGAGCTCCTTCACTCGTCCATTAAACCCCATAGAAGACAAAAGGTCGCTGCCAAGATTGTAAGAGCCTACAAAAAATGTGGGATTTCGTTTGCGCATCGCTTTAAGCGTTTTTTTTCGCTTCGATTGATCCTGGCAAAGTGTTTTTGCTTCAAGAAGATCCGTTCCCAACGCAATGTTTTCGTGTTGGCAAGCTAAAATTTCCTCCTGCAAAATTTGTATTAACCCTCCATTGGATTTCGCGCAGCTCATCTCATAGGACTCGAGCCCCATCGCGTTCAACTGATTCGCCCAAGTCTGGATTTGTTTGACCGCAGAGGCGAGCAAGGGAGAGGTTGTCTCTAGAGCAATTAAATATTCGTACACCGCTCCTTCAGAGGCGCTCTCAATCGCTTGCTTCATCGCCCTACTCTTCGCCACTTTCAGTCCGCCCTGCACATAATCGACGGGGCGATCGTACAAGGAAAACTCGGGGAGACCCACAGCAGAAGAGGGCATCCCTAGCAAGGGATCGATAGGGGAGATCGGCGATCCAAAAAAATGAATCTCGAGAGGAGCTTTTGGAACATCCGCCGAAGACGGTGGATCTAAAAGATTCTCGACCTTTTTTTGCAGAAAAAACTTGTCCTGTTCGATTTCTGAAGGGGATAGCCACTCTTGATCCTTTGGCTTTTGCGAATCAGTGCCAAAAAAATCAATAACCCAGTCCATCCCTGGAATAATCTCGCAATGGGCACTCAAAGCGGCGCCCCAAAAAAGAAAAATGAATCCTCTTCGCTTCATTGTCTCTCCCGTTCACAAGCAGCGGCAAATTTTGCGCTTCTTGTCTGATGCTGCAAGGCGAGCGTTTGATAGCGCTGAATATTTTCGGGAGTTGGTGCTAAAAGGGCGGTGGAGAGCGTCTCGTGAAACAGCTGCTTTTCCTCTTCTAAAATCGCAGGAGCCATCTCTTCTCTCTGCTCTTCTTCTTGAAAATAATACCACCCCTCACAGCTACCGCTATACCAGCTAGCAAGGATATAAAAAGAACTGAGGATTGCGATCATTCCCAGGTTCTCCACGTAGGATCATTCAAAGAAGCTTTTAGCTCTTCTGCCATCTTTTCCATGATCCCTTTTTCGTCCACAGCCAGCTCATCTGCCGCCTCCGAAAAATCGAATAGCGAAGCGTCCATGCCAAGAGAATCTATTATGTCTAGAGAAAATCCTGAACAGTCAGGCTTTTTCGCAGAGCCCCAGCCACGCCCCATCTGTTTTCTTGCTTGTTCGTTAAAAATGCGCAAAAGCTTCGTGGGATAACAGCAAAACGTCCGAATTTTCTTGTTGCTAAAAATACCCTCGCGATAGCTGCCCACCTGATGGCATCGCCCCTCGTCATTCATTTTGCGCAAAAGTTTTTCCTTCTCTGTGCAAGCTACAACCCCCGTCATGGTCTTGCAACAATCGTACAGCTCCCCAATCATATGGTTGCAGCTGCAATGGCGCGCTTTGCCATTGAAAATAGGCTTGTCTTCCGTAAGGTCGAAAATTTTTGCCCCCTCACCGAGCGGCATATCGGAAAGGCTTTTTAAAAGGGCAAAAACTTTTGGAAAATCACTCGTTTTGTCGTAAGTGGTATCGAACTCCCCATTGAGTCCGAAAATTTTTCTTTTCCCCTCTCGGGTCTCATGCTTCGGTTGAGAGATAGAGGCTTTTTCGCAATCAAATGTCTTTTTCCAAAGAATGCAATCGCCTGTCTCCTCTTCTTGTTCAAGACATTCTTTTTTAAGAAGGATCGCTCCCTGCGCACGCAGAGAGGTGCACGGGGAATTGTCTCCTGGAGAACAATGGAACGCAACGATTCTTGTGGTCGGGGACAAAGGTCTCACAGCCATTTTTCGGCAATGGGGGTTTTGGATCATTTTTGAAAAATGAGTCGAATCGTCGCTCTCCCAAATTTCTTGCTCTTCCACCGTTTCAGATAGGATTTTTTCATGAAAATGGTCGCAAGAGGTCACATCATTTTCATGGTGGAAGCGATAGATAAGATCGCTATGATTTTTGTGATAGCGGATCTCAAAAGAGGCGTTTTTCTGGATGGAAGGGTTTTTTGCAAAAGAATCTTTGAGCGCTGAGACTCTTTTCTCTGAGCGTCGTCGGATCGCTTTTTTTGTCGATCCCTTGATTTTTTCAGAGACCGTATGTCCATCGCATATTTTTGCTTTTTCAATGACAGAAACGTTTTGGCGCACAAGCGTTTCTAAAAACTCTCTTTCATAATCGCCGCTCTCTTCGCACGTCTCTAAACGTTTTTCTGTCGATCTTTTTTCCCTTTCAACCTCAACGATCCCTAAAATTTCTAAAGGATTTTGCAAAATTTCTGGGTGAAACTGCGCTTCATTTCCATCGAATTGTTCTTTAGGGGATGATCGCGCGGAGACAAAATCTACCCACTCCTTTTCCTCCTGTGTCCAAAGCCCAGAGCGCGCCCGCGCATCCGCCTCTTCAAAATTTGACGCGACGGCACAAAGCCAAAGCAAAAAGTTCATGCTTCTCCTTCCACTTCTTTCATCCGCTCTTCTCCCCTTTTGCGAAACTCTTCGAGCTTGGCTTTTTTCTTTTTTTCTTTTTCGCTTGATTTTCCAATGAGCGCCTTCAGGGGCGTTTTGACGATGTCTAATAAATCGACGCAGCAGTGCATTTTTGTCCAAACGATATACACAAAATCTTCTCCATTTTGAGGGAAGATATGGTTTTTGCCCCAGCTGCCATCGCTCTCTCCCAGAGGATGGCAATAGTATGTTTTTTGATCCCCCTCGCCAGCGTATGCATTGTGAGATCCCTTGTCAGGCTTTGGACAAACCATTTGCGTCTTATAATAGGTCTTTTTCAACGTGCGCGATCTGGTTTTGTGGCAAAAATTTCCTGTCCTAAACCCAGCGCCAATGCCCCAACCCTCAGGGAGAAAATCGCTTGCAGAGTGAATCAAACCGATCATGCGGCAAAGCAAGAGAGAGCTGGCCTGGACGCCGCCGATATGCTGCGGCACATGACCGCAAAAAGGATACAAAGGCCCGAGGCACCCTGCACACCAAGGATATTCGTTTGTCGGTTGCCGTTTTCTCGACGCATCGCAATCTTTTTTGCACTCTGCCTGTAGAGCAGGGCTTTGATAGAGAAAACGAACAGGATCGAGAAGCCAATGCCACTTTGAGCTCGGATCATTCCAAAAGGGAAAAAGTTCGCTGAGGAAAAAGGGAATTGAAATTTCTTTGTTGCGCAAACAGGTGAATCCAGGAAGCACCATGGCGATCCGAGCGAGCGGATAGGCGAAATAATGGACGTTGTAAAAACTGGTGCGCCCAGAATCTGTATTCGCGATGCCCCCGAGTTTTTTATAGCCTTGGATCTTTCCTTCAGTGGGGATCAAGGTCATAAATTTGTAGGGCACTCTCGTGACCTCAACGATGGCTTGCGGCTCCCAAAAGGCGACGGGTAGACCGATGATTTTTTCTTTTTTACAAACACAAAAAGGTTTGTACCACGCCCTTTTTTTGTATTTGACAAAGTCTTTATGAGCTGGGGTGAGATTGCGCCCTTCGAAATGAAGGGGGAAAAAGCAGGGCCAGCAAAGATCAGTAAGGAAAGAAAAAGGGGTAGATTCAGTGCCAAAGCCCAAAGAGGTGGCTAAAAGAAAAACTAAAAATTTACGTCTCATAAAAATTTTTGCAGCTCCTTTGCGCTGTTGGCGCAATCTCCTTTTTCTGCCATCTCTTGGAGGACGGCATCTACGCGCATATTGCCAAAGATCAGATCGAAGCGATCTTTTTCTTCTAATAAGAAAGCGGGGACTTCTTCGATCTGATAGCGCTCAAACATCTCGGGATCGATATCAATCGGGGCAAAGATTTTCTCTTCTCTTAAATTTTCGATTTCAAAAATAAGTTCCTCAAAAGAGCCCTCGGGAAAGCCTCGCAGAACAAATCTGCCTCCCACAGCTTCGAGCTGGGCCGAAAGATCGCGCCAGCTTTCGAGCGGCACGGAAAAAGACATGAACGTTGTAAGACTCGGATCGACAGGGGGCGCATCGTCGCTGCAAGAAGAACAAGAAGCAAAGAGAGAAAAAAGAAAATGCTTCATAAAGAGACCTCTTCCACAAGGAGGCGATTTCCTTGCTGAGAAACTTTGGCCGGCACATTTTTAATCCCAAAGCGCTCAGTAAAAAGCCCCCATTGATCGAAATACACTTCTCTATTTTCTTGAGAGCTCAGAGCGAGAGGACTGCCTTTGACGAGAATCCAAATAAAATCTTTTTCAGGAAATTTTTTTGCCCAGGCGAGCTGCTCTGGGTCTGTGCTATCGAAGAGGAGCAAGGCGCCAGGAATAGAAATTTCATCGAGGGGATTGATCGTTTGCCCCTCATGCGTAAAGGTGGGATCGTAACGATGGGTTTTCCCTACGCTCGCTTTTTCAATCCCCTCTACAGGCGTGGGATTTTCTAAAAATTCTTCCAAGGCCGCTCCGTCTGCTTTGTGCTGTTCGATAAATTTTTCCGTTTGTGCTTGCATGCTTGCGATGGGATCCGGCTCAAGGACGGGAAATGTAAGGCCAGAGACTGTGATGAGAGCCAAGATCATGAGGGCCTCCACAGGGAAGCGATGGCGTCAGTGACAGTTTTTCCTTCGCTGAGCCGTTGTTTGAAGGCAGATTTGTTGGCAAGAAGCCATTCAAGGGCCTCTTCGAGGGGCACAGAGAGCTTTTTAAGTTCTGCGATCGCTTGAAACTCTTCGGCTTTTGTGGAGTAAAGAAGAGCGGAAAAGGGATCGAGTTTGAGCTGGCTGACGGTCGATGCGCCGCTGCCTTTGTGATATAAAAAGAGCTCTGAATATTTGCCTCCTTCAATGCGCAAAGAGCTGAGAGCAGATTCCTTATATTCGCTCATCGGGATGAGGTTGTCTTTTTTGAGGGCGTTGATCGATTCATTGTCCTTGCCAAGACAGATCAGCCAGTTTGAATTTTGAAAGGCGGCCTTTGCCCCTGCGGAGCGCTCAAAGTCTTTTACGCTTTGCGTGCCGACAACGAGCGCGCCATTGTATTTGCGCAGCCGCCTTGCTAGAGACTCGATAAATCCTTCCATTTGCGGACTTTTGAGCAGATCCCACGCCTCGTCGATGCAGATCATGCAGCGCCGCTTTCGGTCGCCCATAAAAATCTGATTGGAAATGGCGAGAGTGAAAATCTGAAGGACGACGGCTTGGAGATCGGCCATATTTTTGAGCTCTTCCGTTTCAATGACGACCACGTCTTGCGAGAAATCAATCGGACGAGACCCATAAAAATAATGGGCAAAGCCCCCTTGGGTGCTATATTTTTTCAATCCTTCTTTGAGGCTTTCTGCGGCGCCGATCATGAGCTCTGAGTGAAAGCGAGTGTTTTCGATGAGGTGAATGATCGTGTCGATTGTGGCTTTTGAGCCCTCTTTTTCCCAGGCAGCTTTCACAAGACTGCTCAAAATATCGGCTCTTTCTTTATCGATTTTCTGCATGGGGCACGCCATGGTGGTCACAATGGAGGCGATCATCTCAAGCCCTGCATTGAGAGCCTCGGTGCCGTCTGACGTTTTAACGGCGTGAAACGGGTTGAGGTCGAATCCGCTTTTTTCAGAAAAATTGAGATATTGGCCGCCGAGGAGATGACAGAGTTTTTCAAAACTTCTGCCCAAATCGAGGACAAAAACCCTTCCGCCTTGGCCGAGATGCGCCATGATCATGTCTTGCATGAAGACAGATTTTCCAGAGCCAGAAGGGCCTACGATCACTGAATTTAAATTCCCCTCTGTCGCGAAAGGATCCCAGCTTGCAATTTGCCCTTTTCTTCCCATGAGCAGCATGCCTTGGGTGGAGTTGCCCCACCATTCTCCAACGCAAGGGAGCAGGTGTGCGGTTTCATGGGTGAGGGTCGTTCGAAAACTGCGCACTCTTTTAATGCCGGCAATCTGGGGAGAATTTTCTCCCCAGGCCATCGGAAGACAAGAAAGAAGATCGGGGAAATGGATGTATTTGTTCTCTTTGAGCTTAAAGCCATATTTTTGAAAAAGAGCGAGAAGAGTGGA
>CAIPFQ010000104.1 GCA_903864395.1 uncultured Chlamydiae bacterium
ACCTGATTTTCTCTTTCCGATAGTCTCAGACTTTCCATGGCGAAACGACTTTTTGATATTTTTTTTAGCCTCGCAGTCCTCCTCTTCGGTGCCCCTGTTTTTCTTCTTTGCGCGATCGCTGTCAAAGGTTCAACGCCTGGCTCTGTTTTTTTCGCAGATCCGCGCTTAGGGATAGGCGGAAAGCCTTTTGGCTGCTTTAAATTTAGAACGATGTATCCTGATGCAAAACGCAAACTCGAAGCCTTGCTCGCAGGCGATCCTCAATTACTGCACGAATGGAAGACCCACTATAAGTTAAAGGACGATCCGAGAATCACCTCTGTGGGGCGGTGGCTTCGAAAAACATCCCTCGACGAAATCCCTCAATTTTTCAACGTTCTCAAGGGAGACATGAGCCTTGTAGGCCCGCGTCCCCTGACGTTGTATGAGGCAGAAGAGCTCCAGGAAAAGGCGGCAAAGGTTATTTCTGTGCGTCCAGGGTTGACCAGTCTTTGGGCAGTGAGTGGGAGAAGTCAATTTACCTTCCAAGAACGGATCGCTCTCGAAGAGTTATATATTGATCGCCGTACATTTTGGCTTGATCTTCGCTTAATTGCGAAAACAGTTGTTCAAATGCTTTTCCCGAAAGGGGCTTATTAATACAGAGGGTACCATGGAACTATTAATCGTCGGGACTGGATATGTAGGACTCGTGACAGGGGCCTGTTTTGCTGAAGTGGGTCATCATGTCACATGCCTCGACATTGACCATGAGAAAATCACAAAACTCAAGCAGGGCATGATTCCCATTTATGAACCTGGTCTCGAAGCGCTCGTGAAAAAACACACGCTCTCTGGCCATCTGCGCTTCAAGACGGACTACGCTGAAGCTTTAACCAGCGCCCATCTTTGTTTTATCGCCGTCCCCACCCCATCTCTCGCTTGTGGCTCTTGCGACATGACCTTTGTGGAACAGGCGGCGCGCCAAATCGGAAGCCACATGACAGGAGATCTTATTCTCGTTAATAAATCCACTGTCTCCGTAGGGGCTGCGAAAAAAATCAAGGCCATCGTCGCCGAAGAGTTGAAGAAAAGAAACGTTTCCCACTTTTTTGACGTCGTTTCGAATCCAGAATTTTTAAAGGAAGGCTCTGCTGTTTTCGATTGTCTTCATCCAGATCGCATTGTGATTGGCGCCAATTGCGCTGCAAGCGCAAATTTTCTCAAGGCGGTGTATGAGCCTTTTGGTCTCAGCCCAGAGCAAATTTTCGTTATGGATAGCGCTTCTGCAGAAATGACAAAATATGCGGCGAACGCGATGCTCGCGACCCGCATTTCCTTTATGAATGAGATTGCCTCGATTTGTAAAAAAGTGGGCGCAGATGTCAACGAAGTGCGCAAAGGCATTGGCTCCGACCCCCGCATCGGCTCCCACTTTCTTAACCCAGGCATTGGCTATGGCGGCTCTTGCTTTCCAAAAGATGTGCGAGCGCTCATCTCAATGGCTCAGCAATTAGGGGTAGAGTCAACGCTTCTGGAGGCTGCCGATGCAGTCAACGAAAAGCAAAAGAAATGGCTCGCACAGCAAATCGCACAATACTTTTCTTTGCGTGGCGGCCTCAAAGGAAAAACGGTGGCGATTTGGGGGCTCTCTTTCAAACCCAATACAGATGATATGCGCGAGGCGCCCTCCCTGACAATCATAGAAGGGCTTTTGCAACAAGGCGCGAACCTTCGCGTTTTCGACCCTATCGCCATGCCAAACGCCAAAAAACAGCTTGGCGAAAGGCAAGGAATTTTTTGGTGCGAAAATGAGATGGAAGCGGCTAGTGGGGCTGACGCCATCGCTCTTTTGACCGAATGGAATCAATTTCGCCTCGTCAATCTCAAAGAGATCGCCAAAAGGATGCAGGGATGGGCTCTTTTCGATGGGCGCAATCAATATAGGGCGACGGACGCGCACTCTGATGGGTTCGATTATATTCCGATCGGCGCGCCCGACCAGATAAAACTGTCATGACAATCGACGCTAGACTCGCAGAGCTCATTCCGAACCTCCCTGAAACGCTTTTTCAAGCGGCGCGCTATGCGCTTTTATCTCCCGGCAAACGATTTCGAGCGCGCCTGACTCTCTCTTGCTGCAAAAGCTTTGGAGCGCCAGAGTCTTTGGCTCTCGATCCCGCGTGCGCTTTAGAAATAGTGCATACCTATTCGTTGATTCACGATGATTTACCCTGCATGGACAATGACGATTTTCGCCGAGGCCAGCCCTCACTGCATAAGGTCTACGGAGATGCAATCGCTCTTTTAACGGGTGATTTTCTTCTGACCTACGCCTTTGAAATTTTAGGGCAAGTGCCTACCTTTTCTGCCGAGCAAAAACTAAGCCTCGTCCAAACGCTCGCAAAGGCCGCTGGCGCGCAAGGGATGCTTGGGGGGCAAGTACTCGACATGGAGTCCACAGGAAGACGCATTGGAGCAGAGGCATTGCTCACGATGCATCGAGGCAAGACAGCCGCTCTTTTCAGCGCTGCGCTGCAATTTGGAAGGATCGCAGCAGATGCGCCGCCCTCTTTTTCTTCGGCCCTTCAAGCGTTGGGAGACGATGTCGGTCTTGCCTTTCAATTTTTAGATGATTTGCAAGATGAGGACGATCTTGCGAAAGAAAAACCGAACGCCCTCGCGCTTTTTGGCAAGGAAGGCACTTTGCAAAGGCTTTTGGAATTAAAACATTCGATTGAAAGGGCTCTTCAAAAGCTCCCCTCTCAAGGGGCTCCCATTGCTTTATTGCTCAAGGAGACGTTATGGATGCAATTTTAGTCACAGGGGGCGCTGGATATATCGGCGCTCACGCCTGCAAAGCACTTTTTCGCGCAGGGTACCTTCCTGTGGCTTACGACAATTTGTCGACAGGACACAAAGAGGCCGTGCAATGGGGTCCTTTAGTCCATGAGGATCTAAGAGATCAAAAAGTTTTGGAAGAAACTTTTTTGCGCTATCAGCCAAAAGCGGTTTTGCATTTCGCAGCCTCTGCACTCGTCATCGAATCTATCAAGGATCCTGGCAAATATTATGAAAATAATATAGGCGCCACACTTTCTCTTTTAAAGGCGATGTGCACCCACGGAGTCTCTTTCCTTGTTTTTTCAAGCACTTGTGCAATTTATGGGCAAGGGGCAGAAAAACCATTGGAAGAAACGTCCCCTATTGCGCCCATCAACCCTTATGGCAGATCAAAATGGATGATAGAGCAAATTGTATCCGATTTTGAAAAGGCGCATGGGATTCATTCGGTCTCTTTGCGCTATTTCAATGTCGGGGGGGCAGATTTGGAGGGGGATATTGGAGAAAATCATGAAACAGAAACGCATTTGATTCCCTCTGTGATTCAAGTGGCTTTAGGCGTGAAAAAAGAGATCGTTGTTTATGGAACGGATTTTGCTTCCCGCGATGGAAGTGCTGTGCGCGACTATATTCATGTGAGTGATCTCGTAAGAGCTCACCTTTTAGCGCTTGAATGGTTGATTGCTCATCGGCAGAGCGCGCAAATGAACCTAGGAACGGGAACGGGGCATTCTGTCTTAGAGATCATCGAGGCTGTGCAAACATTTTCCAGTCGAAAACTGCCAGTCCGTTTAGAAAAAAAACGGGAAGGAGAACCGGCTCAACTGACAGCGAACAATACGAAAGCGCAAAAGCTTTTGGGCTGGTCGCCTCACCTCTCCGATCTTTCAACCCTCGTCCGCTCAGCTTGGACATGGCATGCAAAGCTTTTGACAGTCCCTAATAACGTACAGGCTGAATCAACTCTCCTTTAGGGATTGTCTGATCTATGATCTTACAGCATAGTTTATTATGGTTCTCTTGAATTGTTTTGATTTGCTCGCCTGTTAGTGTAGCGATATGATTTAAAACACTTTCTAGATATCCGAGTCGATGCTCATTCGGCTTGTTTCGATTATTTAAAATTTCTTCAAGTTTAATCATAAAAGGCGCTAAGGCATTGTAAAGAAGCTCTTCTAAGGCTTCTGGATTATTATGACGATTTAGTAAAAGATTGCGAACAGCCTCGTCAATAGTGCTGAGGGTGCCGCCTCGATCCTTGTTATCCTTGCAAGCAGAGTTCATATAGCGGATATTGAGTTCTTTTACGACATAATGCTTTAGCACAGTATTGAATATTCCCCATAGAGCTTCTTTATCAATGTTTGACCAATCTTTTTTGCGAGGAAACCAATCTTTTTCCACATGATCCCATAAAGCTATGAGTGTTTCTTTCATTCCATCTTTTGGCAGTACACATCCGTTCTCTCCATTCATAAAACTGTTAATAACCGAATCTTTCAGTTCTGAAATTGAGTTATCTTTAATTGCCTCTGTAACTTTTCCGTCTAAAGGAATTGACATAAAATGGAAATTTTTATGTTCAATGCTTCGAATAGCATCCACTCTCTTAGCCTCTTTTCCGTTTAATTTTTGATGATTCACATATAAGAACTGTTCATTTTTTTCTTGCATTGCATCGAGCGCACCCAAAAACATCGGATCCACAGTTGCTTCACAGCCTCCAAAAACCCCTTTTATGCCCTTTCCTAAGACGGAAACATTGTCAGAAATTTTGCTAAAATATGAACATGTATCATTATTAGCTATAACACTTTGAACGGTTGGCGTTCCAAAACGACAAAACGTAATTGTTTTATCATCAAGTCTAAATTCTGATCGCACATACGGAACATTAGATGTACCTCCAGGGTCAAACTCAAACCCAAATTCTCCTTGCAATTTCCCCTTATTTAATGACACTTTATCTTTTACATAGTTGCCACTTGCTTTTGACAACAGTTCATTTGTGTAATTAATTCTTTTCCATATATTGTCCTTCGACAAATCGCTTGAATATGAAGAGTCCATTGATTGCATCAATTGATTAGATCCTGCTGCATGATCTACAAGATCTTTAAATGTTTTGTATGGGTATACTTTTGTAAATTTTGCAAGACAAAGAGCTCTGACTAAATTATTTTCACATGTATTTTTTTTATACGAATCTGATTCAATTATTAAACGCAAATTTTTTATTACAGATTTATTTACATCACGAACATCACCTCGCAATGAGATCAAAGGGTTTGTCTCGAAGTATTGAATAATATCCTTCAATGCTAGTGAAAATGTCTGATTCTCAAAAGAATGCTCCTCACTTGAAAAGCTCTGCAATGCATCATAAAGAACTTTTAAAGCATGGCGATATTTATGTCCACCATCGCGATCATTAGGAACTTTTTTCGCACCAGACAACAATATCTTTTGTAGACTATTTAATTTGTTCTGCTCGATTTCTGGTTTGTGAGTGCCTGTAAACCTTATGACCTCGCTTCCGTGCTCTTGTTTAAGCTCTGCGATCTTGGTTTGTTGTTCTTGTATCGCTTGTTTGCAATCGTTTTCAAGCTTCGCAATCTTTTCGTTCGCTTTTTTAAGCTCCGCGATCGCTTGTTCTTTTTCTTGGATCAAAGCTTCGTTCGCTTTTTTGGCTATTTTCATAATTCCGACATTCGCTCCTGATGGATTCACTGATTTCACGATGACTGTTGAAGACTCCGTTTCCCGAGTCGGTGTCGGAATTATGAAAATAGCCGAATAAGAGAATCGTTCTGATTTATTAAATTCTTTACGTTGGTTTTTGTAATAAATCATTGACAGATTTTCAATCTTATTGGTCTCTTGTTCTTCTGAGACAGTTTGTTTATGAGTTTTTTTAAGACTATTTATCATTCCTCCTTGATTAATTATTGTTAATTTCGTCCCCGTGTTTTCTTTTATTTCAGAATAGTTTGATTTATTAAATTCTTTACATTGGTTTTTGTAATAAATCACTGACAGATTTTCAATCTTATCGGTCTCTTGTTCTTCTGTTTCTTTTAGTAAAATATAGAAATATATTGCGGCAAGTCCAGAAGTAACAAAAATTACGGGAGCAATAACCCCCGAAATTAAAACAGAAATCGCAAAACTTCCAGAAAACCCACAAGCCATGGTTAAAGCCGACCCAAAAATCAAGAGTACGGAGATAGCTATCCATGCAATTTTATAGTTTTTAATAAATTGAGTCATATTTAAACAAAAGTTACTATTATTTTCTTTAGTTATTATGTTGTTAATAAAATTAATCTCCATTTTTTTATAAAAAAGCAAGGCCTATTAAATAAGCGATTCTCGACCTGTAGCGAAGAGCTTCCCCCCCCTCGCGCACATTCTTGGAAAAGTCGAGGTTTATGTGCATCCTCTGAGCCGTGCCATCTTTGGTTAAAAAAACACTAACTTCAATGGATATCTTTATTTATATTTTATCTCAGAGATGAATAACGCCTTTTCAACTTC
>CAIPFQ010000105.1 GCA_903864395.1 uncultured Chlamydiae bacterium
CCAAGGCAGGCAGCCCACAAAAGCTGCAAAGTCGAGATTCTACACACCTGTATATTTTTTGCAACTACTATTACTCACTCCGCTGATCCCTAACGCTTTTTTTATTTTGCCAGAATGCTTCAAACAGATTGTTTCAAACGCATGTCCCGCCCATGCATACCAAGCAGGCGTTTGATATTTTTTAAACCAGTATTCTGGATCGGAATTTTTCAAAACATCTTCTCTAACAGACTCTATTCACGCCAAATAAAAGAGCGAATACTCATCGACAGGTTGATCAGAGAATACACGATACTTAGCCATAAGTATGTAAAAAAATGACGATTTGGCTAGATATCTCACATATTCAGCCAAATCTAATCAAAAAGGTGGTTGAGAGCCTCTTTTTGAGAGGAATGAGCCAGGGAAGCGACGGCATAAAGAGGTCTTGAATCAAGATGATGATGCCTCGAGTAGTTGAGAGAAGAAAAACGAATCGCTTGCGTCGATTTTGGGTGCGTTTGCATAAATAAGTTCAGACTTCGCAGTGTGTTCCCATGAGCACTTTTCACCTCAATCGGAAGAATTAATTCCCCTTTTTGCATGAGATAATCCACTTCCGCTGCGCTGTTTTTTTCCTTTCTTTTCCAAAAATAAAGCTGAGCTTTATTTTCTGGATTCGCATAACAAACCAACTCCTGTCCGACGAAACTTTCAGCAATTACTCCTCGATTTTCAAAGGCTTCAAGAGGGCGTAAAAACCAAAGAGACACATCAGATCCCAAAATAGATTGACACAGACCGACGTCTAAATAAATCACTTTGAATGTCTCAAAGTCAACATCTGCTCCAATAGGAATTCCTTGTCCCGAGGCGTGGCGAATTGTGTGTACAATATTAGCTCTCTCTAACAGTTCTAAGGCAGGCGCAAGCTCTCTTTTTCGATATTCTCCATGAATTTCTCGGTAAGAAAATTCTTTGCCTACGAGATAAGGCGTTTGCCGAAACAGTTGCTCAAGGTACTTTACTTGTGTTTTTTTTGCATATTTTTCAAAATCCTGCGCGTACGTGGCTGCAATTTGTTGCAATACATTCAAAACTTTTCCCGGGTCCTGCGTTTGAACCCACCTCGCTATCGCCTCTGGCATTCCCCCTATAGATAAATATTCTCCCACAAGATTCAATGTTTTTTTATGTAAAAAATCATCCACGGGCTCACTCTCAGGATGGTTGAGAATTGTTTTCCCTAAAAGGGCATTGCCTGTCGCTACTAGATATTCTAGAAAAGAAAGAGGGTACATATAGAGCATCGCAATGCGACCCACAGGAACCCCCGTCTTCGCAATCGCAAACTCCAAAAGAGATCCAGCCGCGATCACATGAAGCTGTGGCATTTCTTCATAAAAATAACGCAAAGCCAGAATCGCTCGGGGTGTTTCCTGAACTTCATCTAAAAAAAGAAGTGTTTTTCCAGGAACAATTGACTTTTTAACCAGAAGGGCTAAAGAGAGAATCATTTTTTCTGGAGCCAGATCTTTTTCAAAAATAGAAGCTGCGCCTTCTAACCGTTCAAAATTTATCTCAACGAAAGAATCAAATTGTTCTCCTAATTTTCGGACAGCATACGTTTTCCCCACCTGTCTTGCACCACGCAATAAAAGAGGTTTGCGAAAGGGGTCGCTTTTCCATTGAAGAAGATGTAAGTCTATGATTCTGCGAAACATGGCTATTTTCCAGGGGATAAATAAATTGATTTTGGTTGTTTTACAATCCAAAGATACAATGATTTTGGCTATTTTCCAAGGGAGATTTCTTTTAGGCAAAAAAAGATGCACCGAAAGGGACTCGAACCCCTAACCACTTGGTCCGAAGCCAAGTACTCTATCCATTGAGCTATCGGTGCAAAAGAAGATTTGCGAAAGGGGGGACTCGAACCCCCACGAGAGTGAACCCGCTACCACCTCAAGGTAGTGCGTCTGCCAATTCCGCCACTTTCGCACGATCAAACAAGCAAAACAGTGCACAGTATAGCGAACCGAATACTTTTTAGCAAATAGCTGATTACTTGCTAAACCGAAGTTGAACTTCAAAAAAGAAAAAACCATGTTTCAAAGAGAAACAGAGACTGGATTACAAAGGCTTGCAAATTCCTGAAGCCATGCATCGGGGGATAGAGGCTTCCCCGTTGCCTCCATTACAAGATCTCCCCAAGACATTCGATTCCCTGGGAAAAAAAGCTTTTCCTGAAGAAACTCTCCCGCTTTATTCGAAAATAAGAAAGAAGCCCCACAGGTCTCTTGCAAAGAGGAGGCGAGCATTTCCCCTAACAAATAGCTAAAATAATAGACGGGAGCTAATCCAATATGATACTTCGCCGCCCAATCCGCTTTCGCCTCTCGATGCTTAGGGGCTCTAATCTTCTGATATCTTTCCACAAGGCGCCACCACAAAAGATTTAACGGCTGCGAGGGATCTCGATAGAGTTCCCTTTCAAAATGATGCATGACAAGAACCCATCGACTAAAAATCAATTGACGGCGACGCAAGCTCCCATCGGCCTCAGAGCACGATTTTCCAAGAATCTGTTGAAGACCGTCCGATCGATACGCCTGGCGTCCCGCTAAAAGAGCCATCGCCTCCGTCGTGATCATGTGAGGAGGCTCGCGAAGAAGCCAGGGCAAAGAAGGGTTAAGCCCCATTTCATAAATCCCATGCCCCATCTCATGAAGCACGATTTCGAGCCATTTGACCGAATTTTTTACATTATTAAGCATCCGGATATCAATCCCTCGATCCACATTAATACAAAAAGCATGCTGACTTTTCCCCAAGCGCTCCTCCATATCGCTTTTCGCAATCATCGCGCCCACATCGATCCCCATCTTCGCATAGGCCTTTTTGCATACTTCAGCGATATTGACGTCCGCAACCAAAGAATCAAGAGACTCCATGGGCAAAGGATCTTCTTGCCCAAAAGGATCGCTCCAGCTCCAAGGCCCTAACTCTAACCGCCCCACACCGAACGATCGGCTCTGCGCTATTTCAATGCTTTCTACCAAAGCATTATACGCCGCATCGGATTGCGTAGAAAGTTTGTCAAAAACAGATAGCAACCAAGCCTCGTCGACCTCCTGCAAGGCGAGCTGCATTTGAAAAAAGTCCGAATAGCCTAAAGACCTTGCCACTCGATTGCGCAAATGAACCAAAGAAAGAATCTGAGGCGCTAAAACCTCTCCCCCCTGTTTTGACGCCTCCCAAATAGATTTGCGCCTTTGGGGGCTTTTCTCCCGCTTGAGAAGGTCGCGGATTTCATTTTCTGAATAGGATACACCTTCTATTTGAGGGCGGAAGACCGCATAGCTCATAGCAAGGGAAGCTTCTCCTTGCGCGATCTCTGAGATAAGCTCTGGAGGGACTTGATTTTGTTTGAACGCACGCACTAAAACATTTAAACTTCGTTTTAAAAGAGGGTCTGCAATCTTTTTTTCTGTTTCCCAAGCCACCAGTTTTTGATACAGGGAAGCGTCGCTAAACAAAAGACGCAACTCTGTATCGAAATCGGCCTTGAGATCTGCGGCGTCCAGAGAGCCTGTCGTCTCTAAAAGCCAAAGAGCCTTGTTCAATTGTTTCGATGTATGCGATACTTTAGGAATGAACTCGTTAATAAAATTTTCAAATAGGGTTTCGGAAGACATGCGTTTGATCCTTATTTTTTTCGTGCGCCTCTATCAAGCAGCCATCAGTCCTTTCGTAGGCCATTGCTGTCGGTTTTTTCCCACCTGCTCAGAGTATGCCTTAGAAGCGCTAAAAAAGCACGGAAGCTGCAAAGGGTGTTATTTCACTCTGCGAAGAATCAGCAAATGCCACCCATTCCATCCTGGAGGCTCCGATCCAGTGCCCTAGTCCCCCTTAAGGAATATAAAGAACCATTCCAGGAACGAGGAGATCCTTTTCCAATGCGTTCATTTGAACGAGCTCTTCGAGTTTAACTTTATACTGTCTAGAAATTTTCCATAACGTATCGCCCTCTTGCACAACATGCTCGCCTGTGCGCAGTGCTTTAAGAGCCATGCCACTCAAAGGATCTTGAGAGGGTATGGTAAAAGAGGCCTCTTCAGGGAAAAATTGAGATAATGTGTCAGCCGCTTTTTCGCGCACAACGTCGCTTCTCGGCGATTGTAATAGGTCGAGACAAAACCGTTTTGAAAGATCGCTCGAATCTTTTAAGAGGTCGAGAAGAGCCAAAATTCCCGCGTCTTGCAATCGGCTTTTAGAAAAAGCAAAATCCGTTTTTAAGAGTAAGGACGCAGCACTCGAAGAGCCGTAAGAAAGATATTCCAAAAGAAAAGAGCGTCTTTTATCCAAAGAAAGATCGAGAAGCTTTGCCTGCTCTGCAAGAAAACGGCGCAAAGGCTCCCACGGAGCCTCCGCGAGCAAAGAGAGAAGAACATAAGGGTCTACGGGGCTTCCAGTTCTCTGAAAAAGTGTTTGAATGGAATGAAATTCAGCCGTAGCAAAAAAAGCGGCGCAAAGACTCTCTTCCACCCCTTCTGGCGAGCTCTGTTTTAAAGCGCGAAACAGCCCTTCAAAGGTGAGCGGCCATTTTTCTTGGTATGCGTAGCGGACAATCGCCTCATACTGCTCATCGCTCAAGGCGGGATAAAGTTCTATCTTTCTCTCGGAAGACACTGCTATCGAGCGCTTCTGCAAAGCTGTCGCAGAAAGAGCTTTTTCAAGATCGAAAAAATGCGCAGCACAAAGAGCTGAAAGAGCTAAATCTCTTTTTAAATATCCATCTTCCACAGGCTCTCGATTCGTGAGATAGACAACAAGCTCAGGAAAAGAAAGGTTTAACAAAGAATAAAGCAAAGGGAGGTTTGCTGGACTCTCTCCCGTCTTTGATTCCACGCTCACCATCGCAAAAACAGATTTGAGCCCCTCAAAAGAGGATAACACCAAAGAAACAATCAACCCGATATTCAGCGCAGCGCTAAAAATCAAAGACATCGTTAGTAGCCGCAGCCGATTCCAGCGAACCTTTTCCATACACACCTCATCCTAATAAAAATAGAGACTTTCAGAAAATTTAGGAAGAGGATATAATCGCGACTAATGAAAATCCCCTTGTCTCTCATCAAATCCTTTCTGTCAAACGACCTGTCTGCGGAACAAATTGGGGACACCCTCACGCTCCTGGGGCTCGAAGTTGATGCAGTTGTTAAAACTTTGGGCGGAGACTTTATTTTTGACATCTCCCTCACGCCAAACCTTGGCCACTGCATGAGTGCTCTTGGCATCGCTCGCGAGCTCTCTGCACACTTGCGCACGCAGCTTACCCTCCCCAAAAATTCGATTCAAAAGTATGGGAAACCCAGCGATTTTCAAGTAAAAATTCGAGAAAAAGAACTGTGTCCTCGCTATGTTTGCCAATCCATAGAAAATGTTTCCATCCAACCCTCTCCTGCATGGCTCCAAGACATTTTAGTCGCCTCAGGAATGCAGCCCGTTTGCAACGTGGTGGACGCAGCCAATTACATCATGCTCAAAAGAGGGCAACCGTTTCACATTTTTGACGCAGACGCCATTGCAGGCAAATCCCTCGTGATTGAAAAGCTCATAAAAACGACTCCTTTTGTTGGTCTCGATAACCAACCAAGAGAAGTTTTAGCCAACACCCTCGTTGTCGCAGACGCACAGGGTGTTTTAGCGATCGCAGGCATTCTCGGCGCTCAAAGAGGCTCTGTCGGAGATCACACCAAAAATATTTTGGTTGAAGCAGCTCTGTTCGATTCTGCCTCCATCCGTCAAACGACAAAGAGCCTTGCTTTCCGATCGGAAAGCTCACAGCGATTCGAAAAAGGCGTTGATCCCAATGGCTCTCTCAATGCGGTACAAGAGCTTATTTCTTTCATTCAAGAGCTCTCTGGCGGTCTCGCAGAGCGAGCCCTTATCGACACTAGGTCTGAGGCCATAGAGCCTTGCAAAGTTCGTTTGCGCATGACGCAGGTGCATCGAATGCTGGGCCTCAAAATCTCCGCTACTGAAATTGCAGATATTTTTCATTGGCTGCAAATGCCTTTAAAAGAAGAGCGCGAAGGGGTTTGGATCGTCAGCGTGCCTCCCTTTCGCGCCGATATCTCCGAAGAGATCGATTTAGTGGAAGAGGTGGCAAGAATTTACGGCTACAATCACATAGAAAAACCAACGCCCCGTTTTAACTCTTCACAAATTCCCAACGCCCGCGAATACTCTTTTGAAAAAAATCTGCGCCAAAGACTCGTGGGATTTGGGCTTCAAGAATTTCTCACCGCCGATTTAATCAGCCCAAAGATGGCCGCCGCAGCGTTCGAATGGATCCGACCTGGCGCATCGCTTTTGACAGTGCTGCATGCAAAAACGGAAGAATATTCGATTTTGCGCCCCTCTCTTTTGCCTGGGATGATGCAATCTGCGAAGGAGAATTTTAATCAGAAGACCCAAACTCTCCATGCCTTTGAAGTGGGCAGAATCCATTTTCTTCAAAACGATCGCGTCATCGAAGAGCCTATGGCTGCGATTTTGTTGACTGGAGAGGCCTCTTTACCGCACTGGAGTCGAAAAACTTCGGATGTAGATTTTTTTGACCTCAAAGGATTGTTGGAGAACCTATTTGAAGCGATGCATGTCCCTCACCCGCGCTGCGAACCTTCAGGCCATCCGAGTTTTCACCCAAGCAGACAGGCGAATCTCTTCGTACAAGAGCGCTGCCTTGGCTCTTTTGGAGAAGTGCATCCTACGCTTTTAGAAAAATGCCACATAAAGCAAAGGCTGTTTTATGCGGAAATCAACCTTCATCTTTTGATGGATTTAGAGCGTTCCATTCATGCAATGCGCCCTTTGGCACAATTTCCAAATTCAGAAAGAGATGCTACTTTATCTCTTCCTTTG
Organism: uncultured Chlamydiae bacterium; assembly: GCA_903864395.1. Taxonomy (GTDB): domain Bacteria; phylum Chlamydiota; class Chlamydiia; order Chlamydiales; family SM23-39; genus CAIPFQ01. The sequence continues at coordinate 6,907 of CAIPFQ010000105.1, forward strand.
GAGATGCCGATTGCGCGCGTGTTTGAAAAAATTGCATCCACGGCCTCTCTTCTTTTGGAAAAAGCTAAACTGATCGATTTGTATATTCCTGGGGAAAGCCCAACGAAAAACGCGACGTTTCGTTTTAGTTATCGCGACCCGCTCAAGACAATTTCTCTCGAAGAAGTTGAGAGCGCCCACGCGAAACTATTAAACTCCTTGCTAAATGAACTTCCCTTAGAATAATATCCCTAAAAAAACCCGGGGTTTCTTATGAAACGTTTTTCTCCATGGCTCATGGCGATTGTTGTCGCCTCTTGTCAAAATCATTCTACAGACCAAGTCCTATTGCAGCAATTTGTTCACAAGTATGGTTTTAATCTATCCGAAGAAGAGTGGGAACAAAGAGCGCAAGAAGGGCAAGTGATTTCTCTTTTGCAAAACGGAGTCAAGATTACACGCACTTATGACAATGGGGAGCTTCACGGCGCAACCACACACACATTTCCAAAAAGTGCCGTTGTAGAAAAATCGCGCCTGTATGACCAAGGCGTATTATTGAGCGAAACGCTGCAAGATATCCATGGCATGCCCATTCGAGAAGAAGTGTATGAATTTGATGATCGAATCATTTTAACTCTTTGGAATGAAACGGGAGTGCCTCTCAGCGTTGAAGAATATAACGGCGATCTGTTAGTCGACGGGAAATATTACTCAAGCGAGCACGTTCTTGAAGCTGTAGTAGAAAATGGCAATGGGGTTCGGATGAAGCGAGATCGCGTGGGACAAATCATTTCCCGCGATCGTATTGAAAATGGGGTCTTATCGGAGCGCACGACCTATCATCCCAACGGAGAGACTCACACGGTTTCTCATTATCACGATTACCAACTGCATGGGAACCAAACAAAGTACACGGCCTCTGGCAGACCGTTGATGAATCTTCATTGGAACCACGGCGTTCTCGATGGCATCAAAACAAATTACCGCAACGGGATTAAGGTTTCAGAAACGCCTTATCTTCACGGACAAAAACATGGAACAGAATTGCACTATGACGACATCGGCAATCTGATCGCCGAGATCCTATGGCGCAATGATAAAAAACATGGCTGCTGTAAATCGTATACAGAGGACAGCACAGACACCGATTGGTTTTTCAATGGGCAAATAGTGAGCTCTCAAAAATTTGAGACGCTGCAGACTCGAGAGCAAATGATCGCTGACTTTCAAGCTCTCCCTGAGCTCGATGGCGAAAAAGCCATTCGGTAGAGAGGAGTAGGCCCAAACAGCCTCGAGGGATGTTTGGGTCTATTTCTTTAAATCGGTGTTTTGTCTGTAATAGAACCAATTTCATCCGCTAAGAGAGCCTCTATCAAAGCGGCTTCTTCTTGCACCTCTCCAATGACAGCATGGTTCAGAAAAGAGAGCTCTGCTTCTATTTCAGCAAACGTGTTCTCCGCGACCGTCTCAAGGGCTGCGCCAACATCTTCTGCCAAAAATTCTAAGTCGACAAGCACTGGACTGAATTTAGCAACTTTTGAAAAACTAGGTTGACTCAAAGTTTGGCTACTGCAGCCACACCCTGATGTTTGCGTTTCTGATTTTTCTTCATCTTGCATTTGTTTTTCTTCAGGAGCCTCTTTCGAGTCTTCTGATGATTTTTCTTCATTATTTTTTGATGAGTTCACTGAAACACATCCAAAAGCCGTTGCAAAGATCGCCCCCGCAACGAACCACTGTGAAAATTTTTTCATTCCATTAACATCGACGGAGTTTCTGCTCCTCATCGACGCTCCCTGATTTAATGATTTTTCCCCATTGAAGACGCTCAAAAGATTTCCCTTCAAATGGCTTGAGTCTATACTCAGGCTTGCCCTATTTTTTGCGCAACGAAGATTTTTCGTGACAGCCGTTAGATTTTCAGAATTTCACAAGCGGCTCAGCAAACGTGGCATTTGCTCGATCAGATAAAACGGGACAGAAAGGATTTTTTCCCTGAAAGACAAAGGTTGCTCAGAAATACGAACACCAAAGGGAAGCTTTTTCTCTGCAAGAAAAATTTTCAAAGAGCGCAGCGATCCAATCGCCCCTGATTTCACTTCAATGGGGATGAGTTTTGCGCCTTGCGCAAGAAGAAAGTCAATTTCGGCGCTACTTCCCACCTGCTCTCGCACCCACGAAAACAGCCCATCGAGCTCATCGATCCTCGCTGAGGCTAAAAGTTCCTGAGCCACAAATTGCTCCACCAAAGCGCCTTCGTTTAACAAAAAAAGATCTTCTTTGAGGAGAAGTTCGAGATCGAGGTTGCAGGCTCTTTTCACGAGTCCAACATCAAGAAAAAAGAATTTACATTTTTTTCATTTTTATGAGCCACTAAAGGGATTCCCGCGCCAGAGGTCGCAAAGACTGGAAGAAGAAGTCCCGCATCGGCTAATTTATGAAGAGCTTCCCGCAAAACTTCAGCTTTAAGATTGGGATCAATCGATGTATATTTCAACCACTTTCCAAGAAGACCTGGCATTTTTGTAAAAACTGTTTCAAGAACGAGATAAGAGCTTCGCTCTGCGTATTTTCCAAAATCATTGCGATACGCTGTAAGAATCGCATTTTGCAGAGATTGACACTCTAGCAGATTTTTCGACCGTACGTATTCTGCAATGACAGCAGGCATCCCTCCAAGGGCGATATATTCACGCACTAAGGAGAGAAGTTTTCCGTGCACCGCTTCATCAAAAGGGTTTTCTATTTGCACCGTTTCTAAATATTTTTGAATTAAATCATTTTGCGTAGCCTCAAGGTATTCCCCAAAAGACAAAGGACGGAGGAATAAGAATTGAACCCGACCCACAGGCATCCTAACCCAAGTTTAACGGCCTTCATAGGAGAACCGTCCTAAAGTTAGGTCTATTCGTCACTACATCTTGAAATTTACAAGATAATTTTTTTTGTCTGAAGAATTTGAGAAGA
>CAIPFQ010000106.1 GCA_903864395.1 uncultured Chlamydiae bacterium
TCCTCGGACGTTCGACCTATGGTCGAACTGGGCGATTATTTAAACCAGGCAGGGGTTTTTAACCCCTTCCCGATTTAAATAACGCCCCCGAGAACAAATATCCCGAGGCATCCAACCCAAAAAAGTTGCAAAGTCGAGCTTGTAAGTTCTGCGCCAACACGCAATGGGGTTTCTTCATATACAGCCAGCAACAATTTATTTTTCCTCAATAACAGCTTATCTTACCAATTGCGAAAACAATCCCAACCTCGGAGATCTAGAATAGCCTCCATCAAAGAGATTGCCTCTTCTTGCTCCTTAGTCGCTGAGCCAGACAATGAAAAAATCGAAATCCAGGAAACACCGCTAGTGCCTGAGAAAAAAAACCCCACTCTGACACTTTGGTGGAACGCGATCGCTGCTCTAGCCTATCAAAAAGAACAAAGCCAAACGCCATCGTTTAACCCCTCTACAGGGGGCGCCATTTTAGCCCTTGATGGAAAAATCGACGAAACAATTCATCTTGGAGCAGGTTTTTCTTATCTTTATACACATATTCAAAGATCTCGGAGTAGGATATAGCAACATAAACCAAGAAAACCTTTTCCTTTACGCATCGTGGGACAATCAAAGGTTCTATATCGATAGCGCCCTTTGGGAAGGTTTGTTTCAAATATCTCAGGTTCGTGAAATTCAGATGACAGGATTTGAATTCACCGCAGCGTCGAAACCAAGGGACTGGCAGCTCGTTCCTCATTTTGAATCTGGCTACAAACAAAATTTTCTCGTCTCTCAAGATTTTTTAGCCATCCTCCTCAATCCGTTTTTTATGCTAGACTGGGCAAATAGCTGGCAGGAAAGCTATCGAGAAACAGGAAATAGCCCTTTTAACATTCGACAAAAACATCAATATTCCTCTCTTTTTCGAACAGAGGTAGGAGTGCGCTTCTACGAAACTTGCTTGTTTGACTTGGAATTTAACCCTTCAAGAAAAGGCCAGCTATGTCAACGTCCACTCCTCTCAAGCAGGTCTCGTAAATGCCTTTCTCATCGGATCTTCTGGTTCATTTACTGTAGAAACTTTGGCAGGTTCCCAAAATCTAGGATTAATTCAATGCGAGGCCATTTTTACGCCTTTGAACATATCGTACCCATCCGCCACCATCCTTTATCAAGGAGAGTTTGGCTCACAATATCAATCGCATCAAATAAATTTTGAGCTCGCTTTAAATTTTTAAAAAATGTGTTAAAATAACTCTATTGGACAAAAAAAGAAGAGCCTGGTACAGCTCAATTCTATGCGGCAAAAAATTCGTCAGTTCTTTACAGGCAACTACAATTTACTCCTAACCCTCCTCTCGCTTCTCTTCATATTTCGCCCTTATGAACACGGTGGCATATATGTCGGCATCTGGAAATTATTTCTGACCGCAGCTCTTATGCTCGCCATCTTCAATGTTCATCACGTCAAAAATGAAAAAATTGCCATTTCTGTTCTCGCGATCCCCTCCGTTATTTTCACTTGGATGAGCGTATTTTCTCAAACAGACTGGATCATGCAAGCCGTCGCTCTTTCCAACGCCCTATTTATGGGCGTTTGTGCAAGATCCATTCTCTACAACGTCATCACAAAAGCGCGCGTTACCCTAGAGACCCTCAAAGGAGCCGTTTCCGCCTATTTTCTCATCGCCTTTGTTTTCGCCTACATTTATCTCTTCATTGAAAGCATCAACCCAGGATCTATTGCCATCCACGAGAAAATTGTCAATGTGTCCGCCAATCCCTATCACTATTTTTCCGTTATGCTCTACTTCAGCCTCGTGACTCTCCTCACCATTGGCTATGGGGACATCGTTTGCATACAAGATCTATCTCAAACAGCTTGCGTGATCGAAGGCATTATTGGACAATTTTATATCGCAATCCTCGTCGCTAGACTCGTCGCCGTTTACTCCCTGTTGTCAAATAAGGACATCTTCTCTTCGCTAAAAAATTCTAAACAAAAAATCCTCCCCAAAAAGTCTTGACATCGCGAGTTGACAAGACCTTATCATGCCTATCAAGCATATCTTATTAAACCCTTTCCTTGCGTTATGTAACAAGATTGTATTCA
>CAIPFQ010000107.1 GCA_903864395.1 uncultured Chlamydiae bacterium
ATAGCTCGTGGTCGTAAAGCTTTGTCAGACCTCGCAACCGAGCGAAGTTATCGCCTCGAAAATTGTCGGAAAATCAAGCCGCTTGAGAGCCACTACTGGGATAGCGAATGTCGGAATAATGAAAATGGCCGCGTTGACGGTTCAGATGCCCCCCTTCGTCTTGGCTTCCGAACCGTTACAATTCATAAAACATTTTGCTGGGATGTCCCCGTCCATTTTAGAGGAAAAGGGCTGTCACTACAGCAATGTCCTTGACAAATCTTTTTAATATGTTAACTTATTCTTAATTATAGCGGTTGGAAAATGAGGGATTTTTTTGTAAGGCTTATAGCGAGCCAGATTCAAATCGGATGCCTCATTGCTCGCAGCTATTCAAAAACCAGGAGGAGAGCTGTGGTTTGGAGTACTCTCATTTTTATTTGCGCCATGTTAGCTGGCATCATTTCGACCTGTTTTCTCGGGCCGAATAATCCGATCGAAGAGCTTTGTGAGGAGATTATTAAAATGGAAACTGGAAAAGAATTTGATTTCTCTCAAAAAGAGCAAGAGAAGGAAAGTTCTACTGAAGAAACAATTTCTACTAAGGAAACTGCAAAATAAATAAAGTATTGCTTAAATAATATACATCGGATACACAGCAAAGAAAACAAGCTCCATTGAAATGGGGGGTGGGTTCTATGCTTTGTATTTGTTTCTGCGCGCCAAGCTCTTTTCTTTGGAAATAACCAATTTAAGGTGGCCATGTTAAATAAGGCGTTTTTCTGTCTGTCTGCTGTGATGATCCTTGCGACGGATTCTTTTGCTTTGGAATGTTTTAAAGCCTCTTCGAAATGTTCTAGTACCCAAGAAACTAGCGAAGTTTTCGAGCCTCATAAAGAGGCTCCTAGGGAACTAGAGCCACTTGACTCATTGCGCTATATGCGAGTTTCTGCGGATTTTCTCTATTTCAAGGCGATCCAAGATTCTTTGACCTACTCGATTAAAACTCCTTTGGATAGTACTGGGGGGCCTGCTTTTTCTGGAGGTTCTTTAAAGGAACCTTCTTGGAAGTATAGTGCAGGGGTGCGGCTTGATATCGATTGGCCGATTCGTTGGGATGAATGGGAAATGGGCGCCTCTTGGACTTATTTAAGCAACAACGCTTCTCAAACCGCTTCAGGGAGTGCGACGAGTTCTTTCTATACAGTTTTATCGCAATCGAATGTGGGTCTGTCAGGAAATAATTATGCAACGAGTGCTTCGACTTCTTGGAAACTTTTGTTCAATATATTTGAATTAAATTTTGCTAAAAGTGTTGTCTTATCAAAGGGGCTTAAGATACGACCTATTCTTGGGGCTCAGGCCGCTTTAATTAAACAAAACAACTATGTTAAATATACTTACATCAACGACAACCCTTCAGCAACCTCACCGCAAACAGTCAATGGAAATAATAAGATATGGGGATTGGGTCCTAAAATTGCTTTAGATACGACCCTCGTCATGCCTTATCAGCTGGATTTAAATTTCCTCGCCTCTGTTGCCTCTCTTTACGGCCAAGGGAAAGGGGTTGCGAGATATTCTTCTTTTATTAATACGTTAACGCCATTTTCTGAATCGGTTGTCACCCAAGCGAATCGACTGTTTACAAATATGCAGCTGCAAATTTCCTTCGAAAAAGAATGGACGTGGGATGATATTTCCTTTGCGATTGCGGCTGGGTGGGAAACGCAGACATGGTTTCAACTTGCCCGCATTAACTATTACGGGACAATCACAGAGCCTGTGGCAGGATCGAATTTGACGATCCAAGGCCCCTTCTTTAGAGCCTTCTTAGCGTTCTAATATTTTTTGCTTCAGAGCTTGGCTGTGTTCCAAGCTCTGACTGTTCTTTCAATGCTGTCAACTTAGCATAAGCCTCTGACTAAGAGTCCTATTGTCTCAAGCAAGGGAACATGATGAAAAGGATGTGCATGATAGGCAGGATGGAAGAAGAGAATGTGGCACATCTCGCTTTGCGGTGCAAATTATTTATCATGCCTATGACTATTCGTTTCAAGTCTTTCACTCCAGAGAATGAAGCGCGAGATTTTTTCGGGGTGCGCGAGGGCTTCCCTCGCCTCTGTGGTATATCTTTCTCTGTGGTTAATTCTCGCCTCATTAAAGTGAAACAGAGAGGCAGCCACCACAGAGAGAGGAACCACAGAGCGCGAAGCGCGAGATTTTTCGTCTCGAGATGATATACCAATAAGCTGAAAGGAAACGAAAGCCTGCCGTTTCAGGAAGGTTTTTTTTTGACACAAGATTTTGCGCATGGTTTCGTTATGGAAGAAATTGGCTTAGGGACTGTGAAATAATAAAATGAACGATTTCACCGCGCCAAATCAACCGAAAATCGACGATCGAAAATGGGGTCGTATCACTCTCGATACGACCTCATTTTGATCGTCGATTTTAGGCGATTTCGCGTAGGTCAAATCGTTCATTTTTATTGTTTCACAGTCCCTTATTGGGTATGCTGTGTCTATGGGAAAAATAAATCTTCATGAAGAGGATTTTTGCTTGTGGTGCGAGCAACAAGCAAAAATTATAGAATCTTTAGCTATCAAAGATTTAGATAAAAAAAATCTAGCAGAGGAAATCAGGGATATGGGCGAGAATCGAGCTAGGGAGCTTGAGAGCTGCCTATGCATTCTGTTTATGCATCTTTTAAAATGGAAATATCAACCTTCTAAGCA
>CAIPFQ010000108.1 GCA_903864395.1 uncultured Chlamydiae bacterium
CGCCCCCGAGAACAAATATCCCGAGGCATCCAACCCAAAAAAGTTGCAAAGTCGAGATCTAGTCTGTCTGATTTTTTTCAGAACTACAAAAAATCTTATCAAAAATTTTTTATTTCTACAAGAAGTCCCTGTTCGAAGTTTGGAAAGACTTAGCAATTGCCTGGATTTTCCAGCAATTTTTTGAGTTCGTTTAAAAATCCGCAGCCGTAGATTCCATCTAAAACGCGATGATCGAAGGTCAAAGAGACCCACATCACAGAGCGAATCGCAATCGAGTCGTCGGGCATCGCCGCGACTTTTTTAGTGATCGCGCCAAGACCTACAATCGCAACCTCTGGATAGCGGATGATGGGAACGCCGATCATCGTCCCTGTCATGCCAAAATTTGTCATCGTGATCGTTCCGTCTTGTATTTCTTCAAGCCCCAAAGTGCCTGATCGCGCCTTTTCTGCGAGGCTCGCAATCCGTTTTGCCAGTTCTGAAAGAGAGAGCTTTTCGCAGCCGCGAATCACAGGCACCATCACCCCTTGATCGACACTGACCGCGATGCCGAGGTTCACAAAGCGCTTCATCACAATCGTATCGCCCTCTAAAGAGGCGTTAATCAAAGGATACGATTGAAGAGCCAGAGCCATCGCTTGCGCTACAAACGTCGTGATGGACAGCTTCGCCTCATGCTGTTGGAAAAACGATTCTTTTTGGGTCTGAATGTGTTTGACCAGCTCTGTAACATCCACCTCTGTGATCAAAGACGCATGGGGAGCCTCGTAAAAAGAGCGCACCATATTGTCGGCAATCGCTTTGCGCAGCGAGCTCATTTTAACTCGTTCTATTTCCTTCTGTGCAGGCGCGGAGGCAATAGGTGCTATGGGCGTGGCGCGATAGTCTTCCACATCTTTTTTCGTCAGCCGCCCCTCTTCTCCTGTTCGAGGCATTTTATCAATTTCGCTCAGAGAAATTCCCTTTTCCTTCAAAAGACGCATCACGGAAGGAGAGAGAAAATCCTCTCGCGCAGCACCACAGTGAGGGGTCTTTGAGATTTTTGGTGCTATCTTCTCGTTTCTTTGACGAGGCGCCTCAGAAACCTCTAGGATCGCAAGCGTGTCTCCCACATTCAATTCCTCAGTGGGCTGTGCCAAAATCTCTTGTAAAATTCCAGCGGCGGGCGACGGAATCTCACTATTGACCTTATCTGTAGACACTTCAAGAAGTGGCTCATCGAGCGCGACTCGGTCGCCTACTTGCTTAAACCACTGAACGACAGTCGCGCTAACAATACTTTCCCCCAATTTCGGAAGATTGATTTTTATTTTTTGGCTCATATTTTTCTATTTTCAAGTTTTTGATCGATTTTTGCAATCAAGTTTCCCCACTGATCCTCCCTTTGCAACCATTCGAGATCCACTTCGACAAATAAAATCGGCAAAGAAGCTTTGGGGTTTTTTACAAAATCTTTTTCCGTCGTAATCAAGCCTTGCGCGCCGAGGGTCAGGCAGCGGCGCGCAAATTTTTCCAAGGCTTGTGGCGTTACTTTTTCGTGATCGGCAAGCCACAACGTCCCCTTCACATCGGCGCCTAAAGCTTCGATCATTTTTTTAAAGAATCGGGGATGGGCGATGCCGCAAAAGAGACCAACCTTCCAGCCTCGAATCGAAGCAATCGCCTCTTCCCTTTCGTTTAAAATCCGCGAAGGGGCATGGCGAAAATCTCTGCCTTGAATAAAAAGAGCATCCGCTTGGCGCAATCTTTTGGGGTGGTCTCGCAAAAACCCCCAAGGAAGAAAACGTCCTTTGCCAAAAGGATCGTCCGCAAGAGCGAGGACAATATCGAAATCGCGATGCAATTTGCGATGTTGGAAGCCGTCGTCGAGAATGAGAAGCTCAGCGCCCTCTTGCACGGCTTGGAGAGCTAATCTTTTCCGATTTTTGCCAATGTAGACAGGAATGTTTGGCAAACGGCGGCGGAAAAGAAGGGCTTCATCAGGAATCTCTCCATACCCTCGAGTCAAAATCGCAACTTTTCTTTTCTGAAAGGCTTTGGCCAGCAAGAGCACAAAAGGCGTTTTGCCCGTTCCGCCTGCGACAATGTTGCCGATGCTGACAACAACCGCCCCTACGCGTTTAGGTTTTAACCATTTTCGGTCATACAGTCTATTTTTGCAAAAAACAAAAATCCCCCAAAGCAAGCTCAGGGGAGAGAGGAAGAAAAGCCCCTTTTCAATACTGGAGCGCCCCAGAGAGAGAAAGCGGTTTCGAATCAAAGAGATCATGTTCCACTTGTTCAATGATGATGTGAATGGCAGCCATATGCGCCTCTTGGACTCGATCTGAGAAAGGAAATCCGGAAACAATCCATTCAAGATCGCACATCCCACACATCTTGCCTCCAGTTTTTCCCAAAAATCCAATTGTTTTAAGGCCGCGTAACCTAGCTGTTTTGACGGCGGCGATGATATTTTCTGAGTTGCCGCTCGTCGTCATCGCAATAAAAAGATCTCCTTCTCGACCCAAAGCTTCAACAGCGCGAGAAAACACTGAAGAAAATCCCATGTCGTTGGAAACGCAACTCAAATGGCCCGGGTCTGCAAGAGCGATCGCTGGCAACGCTTGCCTTGGGCGGCGAAATTGTCCCGTCAGCTCTTCTGCAAAGTGCATGGCATCGCAAAGACTTCCTCCATTGCCCGCGATCAAGAGCTTACCTTTATTCTGAAAACATTGAGAGATTTCTCTCGCAGAGTTCTCGATAAATGCGAGAGCCGTTTCTTCTTGCAAAGCCTGCGCTGCCCGCACGGCCTCTTCAACAGAGTGTAAAATTCCTGCACGCATCGATAGACACCCTAATAGAATTTGGTGTACAGTATCTCCGAATTCGAAAAAGATTGCAATCAAACTCTATTGTCTCGAAAATTGTGAAAGAGAAAACGAAGGGAAAAAATGAAAAAAATTGCAATCATTGGGGCTACAGGGGCTGTCGGAAAAGAAATCCTCTCCTTGCTCGAAGAAAGAAATTTCCCTGTAGCTTCGCTGCTTCTTTTCGCATCACCTCGCTCTCTTGGAACAAGCGTCTTCTTTAAAAAAGAAAAAATTCCTCTCGAAATTCTTCAGGAAAACAGCTTGAAAGATCTCGATCTCTCCTTTTTTTGCGCGGGAGGGAATCTTTCGAGAGAATGGATTCCGAAAGCGGAGGGTTTTGTCATTGATTCTAGCTCGGCGCTAAGAGACAAAGTACCCCTCGTCATTCCAGAAATTAACGCACACGCGCTCAAAGCACACCAAAGAATTGTCTCATCGCCCAATTGCGCAACCACAATTTTAGCTCTCCCTCTTTATCCTTTGCACCAAAAATATCGGGTAAAGAGAGTGATCGCATCGACGTACCAAGCAGCCAGCGGAGCGGGGGCTCATCTCTTGGAAGAGCTTCAGAGGGAGACGCGCGCACATTTAGAGGGCGTTTCTTATCAACATCATTTGCCTTTTCCCTACGCTTTTAATCTTTATCCTCATAATTCGCCTCTCCATCCTTCTGGCTATGTGGAAGAAGAGAGAAAAATGCTTTTCGAAACGAGAAAAATCTTTGAAGATGATGCGATACAAATCAGTGCAACGTGCGTACGAGTTCCTGTATTGCGGGCGCACTCCATTGCGGTGAATGTGGAGTTTCATCACCCCTTTTCACTTCCCGATGTTTATGCAGCCTGGAAAAATTTTCCTGGCCTTCAGATTTTTGAAGATCCTGCGACAAATCGCTTTCCGACACCGCGCGATGCGGAAGGAAAAGATGCCATTTTTTGTGGGAGGGGACGTGTCGATCCGAGCCAGCCAAACACTCTTGAATTTTGGGCGGTAGGAGATCAATTGCGCAAAGGGGCGGCTCTCAACGCTGTCCAAATCGCGGAACTTTTCCTAAATGCTTGAGTCTTTATCCTAGTTTTTGCTACACTGACCTCCGAAAAACATAACCTTTTTAAAAAAAACAGGAATTTTAATGCGTAAACTTATTCCCTCTGTTCAGCTTTTCTCCCTTGCACTCCTAGGAACTAGCTGTGCCACGATTGTGAATGGCTCCCTTCAATCTATAGAAATTTCTTCAAACCCAACGGGCGCAGAAATCTGGGTGGATCATCAGCTTGTAGGAAAATCTCCCACTATTGTCGAAATGAAACGCAAAGACAACCATTTCGTACAAATTCGCTTGGAAGGATATCAGCCTTATGAACTAACGATCAAACGAGACGTAAGTGGTTGGGTCGCAGGAAATCTTGCGTTTGGCGGATTTATTGGACTTGCTGTTGACGCCATCACGGGGGGTATTTACACGCTCAAACCAGATCAGGTCAGTGCGGAAATGATTCAAAGCAACGATACACTTTGCCACAAAACCTCGGAAAATTCCTTTATTGCAGTTGTCATGACTCCAGATCCCTCTTGGCAAAAGGTTGGGCACCTCACGACTCGATCGTAGGGCAAGAAACAGCAACCTACCTAAAATAAACAGCTTGCAAATACATCTTGATTTTCTATGATGTCATAGACCAAAATCAAGCTGTATGGACTACAAGAAAAGATTTCTCGAAGAGAGTAAGCAATAGTAGTTGCAAAAAATATACAGATGTGTAAAATGTTGTGCTTTTAGCAAGTCCCTAGGATCTTTGTATATATCGCGCCCAATATATTGCTTATTTCTTCCATACAAGCGGATTGTTTTTTATCTTCTTTATTACCTCTTTCTCGCATCAAACAAACCCTGTTAGGAAACTCTACCGATGGAGTTTCTCGGTGAGATCCCAAGCCAGAAACATTTTTCTTTGTACTTGTAAAATTTCCAAAAAATAGTTCACAATATTCAGTGACAGCATCAATTTTTTTTGATCAAAAACATTCAATCTGTTAATATTCAAATCATTAATGTTAACGTCAATAGATCGCATTTCATTTAAATTTTCTTAATTCATAAAAAACGAGCACCAGATGCTCGAGTCTATCTTATCCTTAACCAGTTCAAGGATGACTAAGACATTGTAAAACAGAATATCCCAAACACACGATATCTAGCAAGAGGATATTGTGAACAACGACGAGGGCGCAATCCCCTGGCTTTAGCCATGGGGTCAAGGCAGGGCACAGGAAATCAGAACAATTTTTTTAATACCTGAGTTCTGTACTTGGGATTGCAGGCAGCTGCACACTGTTTGGTTGCGACCCCCTTTTTCAAAGAGTCCTCTCGTAAAAGCGCGTTTAACGATATTTTGTAGATTACGGCTTGGTTGCTAGCTCCTACCCGATCTCGATATCGAGACTTATCTTGCCTAAAAACAACATCGAGTCTCCAGTGCAGACTGTTTTCTATCCCCCAATGATCCCTTACTGTTTCCGCAATTACAAC
>CAIPFQ010000109.1 GCA_903864395.1 uncultured Chlamydiae bacterium
CTGCCTGCCTTGGCTATTTGTCCTCGGACGTTCGACCTATGGTCGAACTGGGCGATGATTTAAACCAGGCAGGGGTTTTTAACCCCTTCCCGATTTAAATAACGCCCCCGAGAACAAATATCCCGAGGCATCCAACCCAAAAAAGTTGCAAAGTCGAGGTTGTTTGAGAAATTTTTTCAGAACCAACGCTTTTCAAAGCGTACTTAACTCGCCCTTCTTTTGCATGAATCTCAACAAAATAATTCTCGAATTGCAACAGCTGTTGATCGTCATCGACTTTAACATCATCAAAAACGACACAAAGCAAATCGCCTTTTTCAGAAAAAAAACCCACGCCAATCCCATTTTGCGCTTCCAACGCATCGCCCTTAGAAGCAGAACTCCAAGAGATTGTCAAAGGAGCAGAACCCTCAACGGGATGAAAAAAAACCTTTCCTTTTTTCACAAATCAACCGCTTTTAAAAATCTGAAAATTGAATTGGCTTAAAAAGAGTGTGTTTTGTATCCACGGTACCTCCGCTTGATCTCGGAAAAGTCATCTGAAGATGACGGTAGCCGGATTTGAACCAGCGACCCGCGGATTATGATTCCGCTGCTCTAACCACTGAGCTATACCGCCAGAAGATTAGAGGGAGCCCACAAAACTCTTCGGCGCAAGGAACCGCCCTTTTTGGCAGTCTTGCTGCCGTGGAGCTTTTGTGGACTCCCTCTTTATTGGAAATTAGCGGGGGTAGGACTCGAACCTACGGCCTTTGGGTTATGAGCCCAACGAGCTAACCACTGCTCTACCCCGCGGTATTTAAGAAAGAACCAATCTACCACGACAAGGGTTTTAATCTCAAGCAAGTTCAAAAATCCCCCAATTAAATAGATCGCAATCCATTTACAGTAAGGACTTTACAACCCTCTTTGAAAGAGAAACACAAGCCTCAATAGAGGCACCTACCAAATAATTTCCAGCCAGGCGAAGCGTTGGATATTTTTCTAAAACTTCCCTTCTGAAGATTTCTAATCTTTTCTCATAGCCTACAGTGAACTGGGGAATGGTCCCAGTTGCACACGCACTAAACACGGGCTCTGCTGTTACACCTAAATGGCGCGCCATCGCCTCTTTCGCCTCAGCCAGACCCCCTCGGCGCAGCATCGCGCTCACGCGCGTCTGAGTCCCCTGATTTTGTTGAGGAAAGACGCTAGAGTCCCAAATCATGCCCAACAAAATTTCCTTTTCTCGCGTAGGGACTAAATACCCAAATCCTTTTCGAGGCAAAAGGTCTCCTTCAAAACCAAGGTGCGCGATCGAAAAATCGGTCATTTCAAAAGGACAAGCAACTCCCAACAATGGGCTCAATACATTTCCAGGGAGAGCGGAAATGATTCTATCCGCAAGATAAAATCGCCCCCCCGCCCAAACGCCTCGCTTCTCAATTGCCTCTACCTTTGCGCCGCAAATCACTTGAGCCCCCGATTGATGCGCAAGCGCTGCAATCAAAGAGCCCATCCCCTCTCGCAGAGTAAAAAGACCTTTCGGCACCCCCTTCGATCGGCTCGTCAACAAATTGACGGCAAAAGACCCTTTGTTTTGCTCCCACCGCAATAAAAAAGGGAAACAAGAGCGAATCGAAAGTTTTTTGATATCGCCTGCAAAAATACCGATGGCCAGCGCATCGACAAGCGTCTCGGTCATTGCTTTTCCAAATCGCCGCACCGAAAAATCATAAATCGACTCGTCGTCCAAAACTCCCTTTTTAACAAAAAAAGAGCGCAACAGCGCAAACGCGATCGAAAGCCAAAACGATCCAACCGCTTTAAGCTTCCCCTGATGCAATACATAGCGTTTTGCCGCGAGAGGATCTGAAAAGATGAGATCTTTGGACAGCCCCATCTCCTCAATGAGCTCTAACAGATGGGGACATCTTGCCGCTTGAAAGGTTCTTGGGCCTTTTTCAAATAAAAAACCCTCCTCATGGCGCGTTTGCATCCACCCTCCAAGAACCTCTTCCCTTTCCAACACGATCACGTTAGCCTCAGGGTGCTGTTTTTTACCATACCAAGCCGCGCTTAGACCAGAAATACCGCCGCCTAAAATCACAATATCCATTTTATACCAACCTTGAGTAACGCCCTTTTCCTAAATACGCATCAAACACTGACGCAATTTGGCGAATCAGCAACCGCCCGAGCGGCGTCGGCTCCAATCTCTCAAAACTCTCTATAAGAAGTCCCTGCTCCGTTAATCCTTTAAGTCTCTCCGCTTCCTTCGCAAAATAGAGATCGAACGGACAACCAAACAATGCCTCAAATTTCTTTTTTTCTAAGACAAAATGACACATCAGTGCCTGAATCGTCCATCGCCGCTTTTGATCATCTTCATCTAAAACAAATCCCTGAAACAAAGCAAAGTCCCCTTTTTGAATCGCAGCCTCATAAGAGGCCGTTTCTTTAAAATTTTGAAAAAAGCTATTTTCTAAAAAGCCAATCGCGCTCATGCCAAAACCTAACATATCCTCTGCCATAGCGACAGAATATCCTTGAAAATTGCGCGTCAGCTTTCCTTCTCGATACGCGAGGGCAATGGGATCCTCGGCCAAAGAAAAATGATCCATTCCAATCGCGACATACCCCCCTGCCATCAACGTTTCGCGCGCTTCGACATAGATGCGAAATTTTTCTTCCGTGGAGGGAAGATCGTTTTCAGGAATCGCCTTTTGATGAGGTTTCAGCCACGGCACTTTTGCATAGGAATAAAGAGCGATCCGATCGGGGCGCATCTCCAAAAGTTTTTTCACCGTGCGAGCAAAAGAAAAAGCCGTCTGCTTAGGGAGCCCATAGATCAAATCAATATTCACACTGCTAAATTGCAATTTTTTTGCTCTATCGTAGGTAGAGCGCGTCATCTCTTCGCTCTGGCGACGCCTCACCGCCTCTTGCACAGAGGCATCGAGGTCTTGCACGCCAAAACTCACCCGATTGAATCCCAGCTGACGTAAAAACGAAAGTTTTGCCCCACAATCCTCTTGCACAGTGCGAGGATCAATTTCAATCGAAATTTCCGCATCGGGCGCAATCAAAAAACGCTCCCGAAGAATTTTTAACAAAATCTCAAGCTGCCCTTGCGTCAAAGACGTTGGCGTTCCTCCGCCAAAATGCACTTGACTCACAACTCTTCGCTGCGAAAACACAGAAGCGGTGCGCCGGATTTCTTCCAGGAGATGGCGTAAATAGCGCTCTTGCACTTCTGGATTGCGATTCAACACAACAGAACAACCGCAAAAAAGACACATGGAACGACAAAAAGGAATATGAAGATAAAGAGAAAGAGGTTTTGTTGTCCCATCAAACTGAGTCAGTTTTTGCGCAAACAGAGCCCCATCCATCGGAGCGAATTGAGGCGCCGTCGGATAGCTCGTATAGCGAGGCACTGCGATATCCATCTGCGATAGCCACGCAGGGTCCACGCGAAAAATTTCCATCAGGCCTCTTGCAATGTAGCCACCAGTTTTTGAAGAGCCACAAAGGGCACATCGGGCTTGACGCCGTGACCTAATCCAGCGATAAATCCAGGATCGCCCTGCATCCTTTTTCGCAGCGCCCTCGCCTCTTTTTCAATCACAGGCAAAGGGGCAAATAAAAGATCGGGATCGAGGTTGCCTTGCAGCGTTTGCGGCGTTTTTTGCCTAACAGCTTCAAGGGAACTTTGCCAATCGAGGCTCAATGCGCAAGGCAGGGTTTTCACCTCTTCTAGATGAAGAGAAATTTCCCTTAAAAAAAGAATCGCAGGGATCTCTACCGACCGCATCATCTTGCGATAGTAAGGCAGACACAATGTTTGAAAATGGTCTTTAGACAGAGTGTTAGCCCAAGAATCAAAGATTTGGATGGCGCTCGCACCCGCTTTCTCCTGTAAAGACAAAAAGGCACTTGCGGCGTCCGCGATTCGATCTAATAAAAAAACAAACGTTTCGGGAGATTGATACGCCCATTTTTTCGCGCCATCGACCCCTCCTTCCACAAGATACGTCGCAATCGTAAAAGGGCCTCCGCAAAATCCAATAAGAGGCACGGAAAGATTTTTCATTAATAGATGAATCCCCTCAATGATCGGAGAAAGGGGTTCTAAATCCAAAACAAGATTTTTTACGTTGTGCGGAGCTAAAAGGGGGGTGACAAGAGGGCCTTCCCTATACTCCAGTTCCAGTCCCAAGCTCAAAGCGATGACAGCAATATCGGAAAACAAAATCGCAGCGTCCACGCCTAGCAGATGAACGGGCATGAGGGTGGCCTCCGCAATCAACTCTGGCGTAAAAAAGAGAGTGCGCAACGAATATTTTTCTCTCAGCGCTCGATAAGGAGGCAAGGCGCGCCCCGCTTGGCGCATGAGCCAAACAGGCGGCCGAGCGTAATTTTCTCCCTTCAGAGCCTCTAGAAAAGAGCTGGTTATTTTTTGCACATCAGCCTTTCTACAATCGCATCGACTGTAAAACCAAATTCTTGGGCCAAATCGGCAGAGGGCGCAGATTCTCCAAAGCGCTCCATGCAAATCGCAATGCCCTCGATCCCAATATACTTATGCCAGCCCAGCTCAGTGGCCGCTTCAATGGCCACGCGAATCCCTAACGGCCCGCCGATGACCGATTGTTTAAACGGCTCTGGCTGCTTTTCGAAAAGAGCCCAGCAAGGCATCGATACAACGCGAACGCTTTGACTGAGAGGCTCAAGCCTTTCAGCCACCTCCATCGCCAGAGCAAGCTCGGAGCCCGTGGCAAATAGGGTGAAATCAAGAGGTCGTTTTTCCTGTTTTACAATATAAGCGCCGCGCCCCATCCCCTCTTCATAAGGGACGTGTGTCTGCTCTAGCTCTGGCAGAGTTTGGCGCGATAAGACCAAAACGCTCGGGCCTTTGTAGCGCAAAGCGGCAATCCATGCCATGCGCGTTTCATAAGCGTCTGCTGGACGAATGACATGGAGATTCGGGATCGCGCGCAGGGCTGCGAGATGCTCGATCGGCTGATGAGTCGGTCCATCTTCGCCGAGAAAAATAGAGTCGTGAGTGAATTGATAGATCACAGGATAATGAGAGAGAGCAGCTAAGCGAATCGCATTGCGCATGTAATCGGAAAAGGTAAGAAATGTGCCGCAAAAGGGTCGAAAAGGGCCGAGTAAAGAAAGACCATTGACAATGGTCGCCATGCCAAATTCCCGAACGCCGTATTTAATATTGCGCCCCTCAAAATGGTCTGAGGACACAATCGGATATTGTTTCATCATCGTCAGATCCGAGCAGGATAGATCGGCCGAGCCGCCCCAAAGCTGAGGCAGCCACTCTCCAAGCTTTTGCAAAATTGCTTGCGAGGCGGCTCTGCCAGAAATCGAGGGCTTCATCTCCACGCTCTGCAAAAGGGTCTCTAAATTAGGAGGAAGAAAATGGTCTTGCATGTGGTGAAATTCCACAGCGAGCTCAGGATAATTTTTAGACCATCTGCGAAACAAATCATTCCACTCTGTTTCAAAAACTTCTTCCTTCAGTCCCTTTTGTTCAAAAAAAGAGAGAACGGTTTGCGGCACATAAAATTCTTCTTTCGAAAGACCGAGGGCCTCTTTGGCCAAAGCTACCTCCTCTGCGCCCAGCGGACTGCCATGCGCTTTCGCAGTGCCCTCTTTATGGGGAGAGCCTCGACCAATGATCGTTTTACAAATCACCAGCACAGGTTTTCCTTGCCGTCTTCGAATTTCGCCAAAAACAGCTTCCATTTCTTCAAAATCATCGCCATTGATTTCATAGACATCCCACCCATAGGCGATGTAGCGCGCTTTTGTGTTTTCCGTAAAACACTCGGAAGTGGGGCCATCGAGACAAATATGATTCGAATCATAAATTAAAACCAAATTGTCTAAGGCCAAATGCCCAGCGAAAGAAGACGCTTCAGAAGAGACCCCCTCCATCAAGCACCCATCGCCTGCGACACAAAATATTTTTCCCGTAAAGAGCGGATAGCCTTCTTGATTGAACCTGTTTTTCAAAAGTTTCATTCCAAGCGCCATCCCGACCGCATTGCCAACGCCTTGCCCTAAAGGGCCCGTTGTTGCTTCCACGCCATCGGTTAAGCCATATTCTGGGTGTCCAGGGGTTTTGGAGTGGATCTGACGAAAGCGTTGGATTTCCTCAAGGGGAAGTTTAAAGCCGGATAGATGGAGGCAGGCATAAAGCCACATAGAGCCATGCCCTGCTGACAGAACAAGCCGATCTCGATTGATCCATTTTGAATGTTTTGGATGATGACGCAGATGCACTCCATAGAGAAAAGCACCAAGAGAGGCGCATCCCATCGGCATACCTGGGTGGCCTGAGTCGGCTTTTTGCACTGCGTCCATCGCAAGGCCTGCGATCGTTCCAGCAATTTTAACAAGCTGTTTTTTTAAATCTTCGTCCATAAATGTCCTTATCTCGACTTTGCAACTTTTTTGGGCTGCCTGCCTTGGCTATTTGTCCCCGGACATTCGACCTAGGTCGAACTGGGCGATTATTTAAACTGAGAAGGGGTTTTTAACCCCTTCTCAGTTTAAATAACACCCCCGAGAACAAATCTCCCGAGGCATCCAACTCAAAAAAGTTGCAAAGTCGAGCTTATCTTTTTTTATCTATTTTCAACGAGAAGAGGTATCCTGGCAAGAAGTTCTTGACTTAGAGGGCTTGCCTTTGGCATATTCTCTTTCGATGATGTTAGAATTTGACAAATTTCTTGCCGTAGCAGAGGCGATGCTCAGCGATCGAGGGTGCCCTTGGGTAAAAGAGCAAACGTTTGAAACGACGAAACCCTATCTTCTCGAGGAGATGCACGAGCTGCTGGAGGCCATTGATCTCAACCAGCCGGAAAAAATCAAGGAAGAGCTTGGCGACTGTTTTTACATTTTAGTTTTTCTCGCAAAATATGCAGAGAAAACAAAAACATTTACTTTGCAAGAGGTGCTTCACGCGGAGTCTGAAAAACTCATTCGACGCCATCCCCACGTGTTCGAGGATGCCGAGGTCAGCTCGCCAGAAGATGTGTTGCGCAAATGGGAAGTGATTAAAAAGAAAGAGGGAAAAAAGAGTCCCATCGCCGGGATTCCTCCGACGCTGCCCTCTTTAGCGCGCGCGCAAAAAATTATTTCCAAGCTGCGCCGCTTAAAGCAGGAGCCGCCGATCTCGTCGGAGCTGCAATCGGAAGAAGAGTTGGGAAAAAAACTTTGGGCGCTGGTGCAAGAAGCGGAAAGCCGTGGGTTTGACGCCGAGAGCGCGCTGCGCACACTCTGCCTTCGCATTGAAGAATAGTTACCACCGCTTATGCCAATGGATCGGCTCTTCTCTCTCTGGCGTCTCGCACACCTTCACGATCTGTTCATAAAAACCCTCTTCGCTCTCTCCAGACCTAGAGAAAGAGCCGATCACGCTAAAAAATACAGGCAATAACAGAATAAAAAAATATCTCATCCTTCTACGCTGTAGCGATTCGTTGAATTTTATTTCAATAAAAACCAATGCGCCTATAAGATTATGCTTGAGTTTCCAAAATTTTTGGCTTGACAGACCCGTTCTCGGGGAGACGGCTGCAAGGAGCCCCAGGGAACCCGATGCAGCCAACCCTGAAACGGGTTGGCGAAGCAGGGCGACACCGCAGAGGCACGCCGAAATCGGGAAATGTCAGGTCAAAAATTTGGGAAACTCAAGGATTATGTTCATGAGAAAAAAAGCTTTATTTGTGGCGGCCACAGGACAAAATGTAGGAAAAACAACAGTTTGCCTTGGCATCGTAGCAGGTTTACGAAAGCATCATGCGAATGTGGGATATATAAAACCTGTCGGGCAAGAACACATTGAGACGGCAGAGGGGCTCTCTGTGGACAAAGATGTTCTTTTATTCAAAAGCCATTTTCGATTGAAGAGCAAAGAAGAAGACATGAGTCCCGTCTTGTTGCCCAAAGGTTTTACACGAGATTATTTGGATGGCAAAATCGCGCATCGCGATCTTGAGCAAAAAATTGTTCGCGCCTTCCACAAAATCTCTGAAGAGAACGATATTTCTGTGATTGAAGGGACGGGACATACGGGAGTTGGATCGATCATCGATCTCAACAACGCTCAAGTCGCAGCTCTCCTCGGCTGTCCGATTCTTCTTGTCGCCTCTGGCGGGCTCGGATCGAGTTTCGATGAGCTATCGCTCAATCGAGCGCAATGCGAACAATATGGAGTTCCCGTCGCGGGCGTCATCTTAAACCGCGTCTTGGATAACAAAAGGGAAATGATCGCTGAGTACATGGGAAAAGCGCTTAAAAAGTGGAATATCCCTCTCTTAGGCTGTATCCCTTATCATCCTTTTTTAAGTACATCGACCATGCTGGATTTTGAAAAACTTTTTGATGTACGGCTTTTAAGCGGCTTTTCTTTGGGTCTGCGCCACTTTGAAACGATTCGTTTAGTCGCAGCGCCCCTGGAAACCTATGAAACGCAGATCATTCCCAACCAATTGATTATTACACCGGCCAGTCGAAAGGAAATTATTCTAGCTACACTCGCAAAATATTGGGAAGTTAAATTGACCGATCCGAAAGCGGATCTGAAGATTGGAATGATTCTCACGGGAGGCGAGCCGCCGAGCGCTTCGCTCATCGAGCAAATGCAAGCCGCCGACATTCCCATGCTCTATGTTCCTTTGAGCAGCTCCATGACCCTGCAAATGATCAATACCTCCACGACAAAAATTCGCAAAGACGATCGACTCAAGATCGAGGAAGCCATTCGCCTCGTAGAACAACACGTCGATTTCCATAAGATTTCAGTCGGGTAGGAGCTAATTCCATTTTAGTTCTAGTGAACCTAAGACATCCAGAAAAGCATCTCGAGAGAGCCGTGAGGAAAGCGGCACAAACATTTTTTTCGTATTAAAAGTCGCCCCCTCTTTTGAGGAAAAAAGTATGTCAATCAGAGGCAAAGAAAAAGAACACCAAGAGGAGGGAGTTACAGTGACAGACATGGCAGCTTGATCAATAGATAGGCGCCAGAGCTTTGTCGAAGCGTCCCAAGCAAGAGAACAGGGCACTTCAGTCTTATTAAGAAAGAGTTGCACTGTGCGTTCAGTAGAGCCTATTGGTTGGCTAGAACACGTTTTGGCAAAGGACATTGTAAAATGCACTGTTGGATTGCTGTTGTTGCTTTCAGAAACTTTTTTCATATCACACCTTATGCTAGTAATTTCAGGAAAAAGTTTTTCAAAAAGCTTATTCATCATAATAAACACATCAACATCAGTAACACAACTATCTTCTTTTATACATGTCATAATATGATGATTAAATTTTTTTGTTCTATCTATTTTTGTAGTACCAGAATACATTTTATCGAAATCTTCCACCAAAGACGTAACATTTGAGTCATCATTTTTTATGGCTATTTTCATAATTCCGAGATTCGCTCTTGTTGGATTCACTGATTCCAAGATGACTGTTGAAGACTCCTCTTCTCGAGTTGGTGTCGGAATTGTGGAAATAACCGAAAAGTTACTAAGGACTGATTTATTCAACTCGACATCATTTTGGCTATTTCCATAATTCCGACATTCGCTCTTGTTGGATTCACTGATTCCGAGATGACTGTTGAAGACTCCTCTTCTCGAGTTGGTGTCGGAATTGTGGAAACAGACCTCTTTATCAAGTTTACTTTCTTTAGTGCTTGATAGTGTCTGTGTTTCATTTTTTTCGTTATTGTACTTATCAAAAGTTAAACTTGAGTTAATGTTATTCTTACCGATGATGATTTCTTGGCTATTTTCACAATTCCAACATTCGCTCCTGATGGAATCAGTGAGTCCATCAGGAGCGAGTGTCGGAGTTATGGAAATAGCCCGTAAGTCGTTCAATTGTTTAGAATAATACCCAGTCAGACAGTCAAGAAACCTTCTAAAGGTGACGCAAACAAAGTTCTCCCACATCCACTTTACTTTACCTATACAGCCAGCAGGAATAGTATCGTAGCCTTGATATTTTAGCGATTTTTCAATTCTATCTAACTCACTTATTTCAGATGATGCATTCATAAAATTGACTCGAAGTTGAAAAGGCGCATATTAATTCAAAACAAATAAACGTACATAACACATAACGAAACAATCTGTTCGCCTTTTATATATATTTTAAAACAACACTAAGTAAAAGTCAACAATTAAGACATGCTTTTTTATTAAAGCAAAATTAAATTCTAAGAAAACAGCTTAATCCCAACAGAATGAAGGCCTTGCTGCATATCCGAGGGAACAGGTGCTTCAGCCTCAATCGAGCCAAGACAGAGTTTTGAGGCGTGCAACAAAGGTCTTGGCGAAACAAGAGAGGATCGAAATCTAGCCGCATATTGCCGATCTACTAAGATAGGATGCCCCATTTCCGCTAAATGCACGCGAATTTGATGGGTTCTCCCTGTCGTCGGCTGGCATAGGAGCAAAGAAGACTCCTCCCCGCTGGCTACCCTCTTCCAATGCGTTACGGCAAGCAGCCCTGAAGAGGGCCCAGACCCCCAAATCGTTTGCCCTGCCAACGCCCGTTTTTTCATAAGCCAGCTCTCTCTTACACCCATCTCTTGCCTTGGAATGCCGTCAACCAAGGCGAGATACTCTTTTTTTACTTCTCTTTTAGCAAAAAGCTCGAGAATGTCTCGATGGGTTTTTTCATTTTTTGCCAGCGCCAGCACTCCCGTTGTGTCCTTATCAAGGCGATGAACCAGCTGTACCCCCGAACCAAACGTACGGCGGCAATTTTCTTCACTACACACCCACCCCGCGGGTTTGTCCACAAAAAGGGTGTCGGCATCTTCATAAAGGGTTGTAAAAGGAAAAAGAGCTTTTGGCGAGGTGCATTGAGCCACCCCTTGCCCCAGGATTTCTACAAGGTCTCCCTTCTTTATGCAAGTCGAGCCAAAGCGCTCCACCCGTCCATTGACTCTACAACCGTTCATTTCCAACAAACGACGAAGCGCCTTGCCAGACAACTTTTCTGGCAAAGCGCTTTGAAGAAACGCGACGAGTTTTCCTCCCGTTGGAGCAAAAAATCTCATTTTGCGCGCTGCTCAAGAAAATCTACAAGCAGACGCACGCCCCATCCCGTCCCCTTCGTCGGGAAATACCCCTTGGGCTTCGAAAGAAACGCAGGGCCTGCCATATCAATATGCGCCCAAGGCACTCCCCCTGTGAACTCCTGAAGAAAAAGGGCCGCCTTGATAGAGCCAGCCTCTCTTCCTCCCATATTCGCAAGGTCAGCAATATCTGAGCGCAAAGAATCTTTATAGTCATAAAGAGGCATTCGCCAAAGAGACTCCCCCGTCCTTTGCGAGGCCCTTTCAAGATCTTTTGCCGCAGATTCATCATTCGAAAATAGCCCGCTCATCTCTTCTCCGAGCGCTACGACAATCGCTCCCGTCAGTGTCGCAGCGTCGATCACCAGCGTCGGCTTGAGATTTTTCACCCCATAGGCAATCGCATCGGCCAAAACTAACCGCCCCTCTGCATCGGTGTTGAGAATTTCCACCGTTTTTCCAGAAAAAGAGCGATACACATCTCCCTGCTTAAAACTTTTAGAGCCAATCGCGTTTTCCGCAATCGGAGCGAGTGCCGTCACGTTGATCTTAAGCCCCAGTGCGGCGGCCACTTTAACCACAGCAAGCATCGTCGCTGCACCCGCCATATCGCATTTCATCGTCAACATATTGTCGGCCGACTTAAGGCAAAGCCCCCCTGTGTCATAGGTAATTCCTTTGCCCACGAGGAGAATATGCTCTTTCGCTTGCGGGTTGCCTCGATAAGAGGCTTGAATCATACAAGGCTCGTAGCGCGCTCCCTGCCCTACAGCAAGCAGAAGCCCCATCCCTTCCTTTTCCAAGTCTTTGCGGTCAAAGACAACCGTTTTGACTTTTTTGCCCAACATCGCAGGGATCTCTTTCGCAAACATCTCAGGCGTCACATCGTCGGCATTGCCATTGACTAAATCGCGCACAAGGGAAACAGATTCAGCAATCGTTTGATAATGATCGATCTGAGAGGCTGTTTGAGAGCTGATTCCAAACATCAAAAAAGTTTCAATCAATCGAGGGGATTTGTCGTCAGACGATTCCCCTTTTAAAGAAGTAAAGGCATAATTGGATAGTAAAACGCTCTCTAAAATCGAAGGAGCCATCTCTTCCTCAATATCAGGAAATAAAAGATGAACGGCCTTGAGCTTTTTTTCCCGAATCCATTTTATAGCAGCAGCAAAAGCCTTGCGCAAAGATTCAGAAGAAACGTTCTCTTTTTTTCCAAGGCCGAGCAAAAGGCAACGAGGCTCTTTTGCTTTTGCCGCATAGAAAATAGCCACTTCCCCCAGCTTTCCTTTGAAATCTCCAGAGTCTAAAAGATCCTCTAAAGCCACAGAGGAAAAATTTTCTTTGAAAGCACTTTTCGCTCCTTCCCAAAAAGGAACGATCAAAACATCGGCCGATTTTCTTTTGTCAAACGCAGAAGCGGCGGCGATTTTCAAAATGGCACCTCATCATCCGAGCTAGAAGATGTTTGTCCATACGGAGAAAAAGGAGGCGTCGCTGCACTCTGTTGAGAAGATCCCTGTTGAAAGGTTCCTTGTCCATCCGCTGGCGCAGAAGAAGAGCCTCCTGGCTTGCCAAAAGGGCTAAATTGGACAAAAGAAGCGGTGATTTCCATCGAAATTTGCGGTTTGCCTTCTCGATCATTAAATATTTCAGGCTTGTGCAGCTCTCCACCCACCACAACAGCACTTCCTTTCTTGAAGTAAGGAATCATTTTATCATACTGGTCGCCCCAAATGGTCACACGCCACCAAATTGTGTCCTCGGTCTGCCCTTTTCTCGTCCGCGCTGCAAGTCGCAGCGTAGTCACTTTTTTTCCAGTCGACGTAAATCGAACCTCGGGATCGGCTCCGAGATGCCCTGCAATATGCGTAAAATTCACAAAAAATCTCCTGTTCCTGATTTCTCATTATCCTCGGCAGCAAGAAAACGGTCAATCTCAAATCATTTTTGAATCGGGCGAAACAAGAGAAAAAGACCCAAAACAATCATCGGAACGCTTAAAACCTGCCCCATCGTAACCCATTCAAAATGAATTAGATCGCTCTGTTCAACCTTCCACTTCTCCACGAGGAGACGAAGGCTAAAAACAAGACCCAAAAGAAGACCGACCGTCCGGCCTTTGGCTAAGAAAAAAGAGGGTTTTTGGGTCAAAAAAAGAAGGATAAAAAAAATGATTAGATACCCTGCAGCTTCATAGAGCTGAACTGGATGGCGAGCCAAAGGCAGACTTCCATCAGCGGGATGACCAAAGACGACGGCCCAGGGAAGGTTGGACGGCGTTCCTAAAATTTCTTGATTCACAAAATTTCCGATCCGAATACAGCACGAGGTCAGCATGGCGGGCACAGACATAAAATCCAAGATCCGGATAGAATCAAGAGAGGGATACTGTTTTCGGATACGGGCGCTAAAAAAAACTGTCGCGATCATAATCCCAACTACGGCGCCATGGCTAGCCAGCCCCCCGTTTCTAAAGCGAAAGAATTCCAAAGGATCGGCGAGATATTCGGAGGGACTTTCATAAAAAAGAAAATGCCCTAAGCGCGCTCCAAGGAGCGTCCCTAAAATGATATATAAGACGAGGCGATCGGAAATCTCTCGCGCACGAATTTTAGCAGAAAAGGCGTCAAGGAGCTCAGAGAATTGAAAATAGCGAGAGACAATCCGTATGAATAAAAACAGCGCAATCCAAAATCCAAAGGCGAAGAGAGCGCCATACCAAAGAATCGGAAAATCAAAAAAGGGAAGAGAAAATATTTCTCTTGGAGGATCCCAATAAATCATGAGAGAGGCTTATGTTTAAAGTGAAAATCATCGCTGTTGGAAAACACAAAGAGTCTTGGCTTCAAGAGGCTCTGGCAGAGTACGAAAAAAGACTCAAGAACCGTCTGCACATCGAATGGATTCTTGTCGAAGAAGAATCCCTTTTGCCTCTCGCCTCGAAATATTCTTCGCATTTGATCGCTCTCGATCTTTTGGGAGAATCTTTGAACAGCGAAGCTTTTTCTGAAAAATGGTTTCGCTTTGGACAAAGAGCTGTCTTTATCATCGGAGGCCCACAAGGGTTGTCTCCAGAAATTTTGCAAAAAGCGATCTGGCACTGGAGCCTTTCTCCCTTGACCTTCACAAACCAAATGGCGCGGCTGATCGTCGTAGAGCAATTGTATCGCGCTCTCGAAATCGAGAAGGGAAGCCCTTATCATAAATAAGTGCTTTTTGGAGAGTGCGAGCGCCAAGCACTCAAAAAATAGAGAAAAGCCCCTTGAATTAAAGCAGAGCCGATGGCGATATCTACACAGCCCCTGATTTCATGAGAAATCGGCAAAAAACGAAAGACAACCCCAATCCCCATCATCGATCCTATAAGAGCCCAATACGCTTTTGTATATATTTGTGAAAAACGAAGCGGTAAAGATAAGTTTGCTATCCGATCCGATGTTTTTTTCACTGTTTTTGCGAGAACGAATCTCCCTTTTAAAAATCCAAGAGCCAACGCCCCTATCATGAAAAATTGCGCCCAAGCGGCTGTTGAAGCTGTCATCAACGCGAATCCCTTCATAAAAAGAGACACCCCAGCACCCAACCAGATACAACCAGAAATAAAAATCCAATGACAATGTCTCACGCTTCCTCCCTGCAAAGTTGAGTCAGATAGAAAAAGAATACAGCAAAGGCTCTAAAGAAATCCAATAAAAAAATTGATCAAGCTCGACAAAAATAGGAAAGCAAACTACAATCCGCACTCACTGCCCAATATGCTGTCGGGGCGTTTCTTGGTTGTTCAATCTTAATGGAGGGAATTTAATGAACATCACTTTGAATTTTACTAGAACTTTGATCATGTCTCTATCTATTTTTTGCACTGCGATCTACATGACCTCTACGCAATTTTCTCCGAGTTATTTAGGTCTAGGAGTTCTTTTCGGTGCGATTTTTGGAGTGGCTTTGATTGGATTAGATCTTCTGTTCAAAAGATTTTCTCTCAAAGCTTTTAATCTTGTGGCGCTCGGAATTTTCCTCGGTCTTTTTATGGGAGAATCCCTCATCTTTATTTTAAAGGCCATTGTCAACATTAGCGCTACCTCCCAACCCCTCTCTTCCCCCACCCTTGAGATGGCGCAGGTCTTCCTTCTTCTTCTGGGCGTTTATTCAGGGATTTTCATCACACTGCGCTCTTCCGAAGAAATCCATATAAGCATTCCTTTCATAAAGTTCTCTTCTATCGAGCGAAAGAAAAAAGATCTTCTCATCGATGTATCGCTTTTATCAGATGCGAGGATCCTCGATCTCGCCTCTTCAGGGCTTTTGGATTCTCAAATGGTTCTTCCTCGTTTCATCGTCAAAGATCTCTACGCTCAATCAGAATCTCTGGAAGAACAATCTCGCGTTAAAGCAAAGAAATCTCTAGAAATTATAAAGAAATTAGAAGAGCTTCCAGACTTGGAATTTCGCTACAGCGATGTAGACTTTCCTGAAACAAAAAACTCTCTGAGCAAAATGATTCGCTTGGCGCGATTGCAGAACGCAAACATTATCACAGCGGATATGAGCCAAGTACAAATTCCTGCGATCGAAGGGGTTCGTTTCATCAATCTTCATGAGCTTGCGAAAGCCATGAAACCTTTGATGCAAATGGGAGAGCATCTTACAATTAAGATTCAAAGGTATGGCAAAGAACCCAAGCAAGGCGTTGGCTATTTAGAAGATGGCACTATGGTCGTTGTCAATGGCGGTGGCGAGTTCGTTGGAGAAGTGGTCGATGCACAAGTTCTTTCTGTAAAACACACAGCCTCAGGACGGATGGTTTTTTGCAATGCGCTCACAGAAAAAGACTACCTTCCCAGCTACAATAGCCACGAAGAAGAAGAATAGAAAAGCATTGTGACACAAGGCCTCGGCAGCGATATTATTGAGATCAAAAGGATCCGCGCTAGTATAGACAGGCACGGATCTCATTTTCTACAGCGCATTTTTTCTCAAAAAGAACAAGATTACTGCCTTCAATTTCAAGATTCCACCCCCCATTTTGCTGGGAAATTCGCAGCAAAAGAGGCTGTAGCCAAAGCTCTTGGCACAGGTATTGGCGCAGACCTTTCTTGGCTTGATTTTGAAATACTCAACGAGGCCCAAGGCAAGCCAACCGTTGTTTTTAACACAGCTGCGCGTCAAAAATTTTCGAATCCACAGATCCTTTTAACGATCAGCCATTGTGTCGACTATGCGATGGCAGTTGCGGTTTGGACGTGAACACGATTCTTTTTATTAAAGTAACTTCCCTTGGCGATGTCATTCACGCTCTGCCATCTTTGAGCGATGCAAAAAATGCTATGCCAGATTTTTCCGTAGATTGGGTCATCGACCAAAATTTTCAGGAAGTGGCTCTTTGGCATCCAGCGGTTCGGCGCACCATTGCATCCAATCACAGAGAGTGGCGAAAAAAACCGTTCACATCGCTTCCAGCATGTATCCGATTTTTAAAAAACATTCGACAAGAAAATTATCCTTTGATCTTAGACGGACAAGGCTCTTTAAAAAGCGCGGCCTTTGCGCTTTGCGCAGAAGGGCCTCTTGCTGGGTTTGATGGGGCCTCGATTCGCGAAAAACCTGCCCACCTCGCCTATACTCAAAAGCATTCTGTCGCCAAAAACCTTCATGCAATCGAGCGTCTTAGACAACTTTTTGCAAAATCTCTTGGCTATCCACTTCCAACGAGCGCTCCTAACTTTTCCATCGCAAGGGAAAAACTGACAAAGCCCTCTTTCGATTTCCTCCCCCCTTTTCTCATGTTCATTCCCAATGCGGGATGGAAGACCAAGCTTTGGCCAGAGGTGCACTGGAAAGAATTAATCGCTCTCGCAAAGAAAGAAG
The DNA here is from genome assembly GCA_903864395.1 of uncultured Chlamydiae bacterium. Lineage (GTDB taxonomy): Bacteria > Chlamydiota > Chlamydiia > Chlamydiales > SM23-39 > CAIPFQ01. Next base: position 16,967 of record CAIPFQ010000109.1, read on the forward strand.
GGTATACGGTTCTCATGCCTCAAGGCACAGAAGAAGAAAAAATGCGCGCTGAGCGTCTTTGCCTTGGCAATTCTAAGGCGTGGGTGCTGCCAAAGCTATCTCTTTCCGAGATCGGCTATCTTTTGACGCAGGCGCACGGGTGCGTCTCTCTTGACACAGGGCTCAGCCACCTTGCCGCCGCATTGAGCGTCCAATCTGTCACTCTCTATGGAGCTACAGATCCAAAACTCATTGGCACACAGGGAGATAGTCAAAAACATCTGAGCCTCAAAACACCTTGCGCACCTTGCCATAAAAGATCGTGCCGTCTACAACCGATTCGGAACGAATTTCCACCTCGTTGTCTTGTTGAGATCTCTCCCAAAGAGGTTTTTCGCGCTCTTTTCAAACAATAACTTGCGCAATACTCGAATCGCGCAAGTTTTTTGTTGCGCAATACTCGAATCGCGCAATAAAATAGAGGAAAACAGAGGCAATATGGGCAAAAATCAAGAAAAAAGCATCGAATTAATTCTAAATCTTATTTCTTGCTGTCCTCAAGGGGTCTCCATGGAAGAGATTCTTGGTGGGGTGAATCCGCCCATAGCAAAGCGCACTTTGCAATATTATTTACTAGGTCTAGAAAAAAAAGGGCACCTACTCGCTGAAGGGAATGCGCGAGGTCGGCGCTATCGAATCCCTCTAAAGCCTTTTGGAGATTTTTTGACTCTCTCGAAGATCGCCAAAGAAATTCGAGAATCTGTAGCACAGCCTATAGGGCTCAGAGAGTCTGTGGATTATCGCCGCTCCTTTCTCGATCAATATCGCCCGAACGAGACTCAATATTTGCCAAAGTCCATGCAAGACAAACTTCTTTCGATGGGAAAAATGGATCAGGAGCGCCCTGCAGGAACGTATGCCAAGCAAATTCTACACCGCCTTCTCATTGACCTTTCTTGGAACTCCAGCCGTCTCGAAGGGAACACTTATTCCCTTCTAGACACAGAAAAACTAATTTGTTCAGGTCAAGCAGCGGAAGGAAAGGGAAAGAAAGAAACGCAAATGATTTTGAATCACAAAGCTGCGATTGAATTTTTAGTCAACTCGAGCGAAAACACAGAGATCAATCGTTATACAATTTTGAATCTCCACGCTCTTTTATCCGACGAATTATTGGACGATCATTCTTGTGGATCTTTGCGCAAAATTCCTGTGGCGATTCAAGGCTCAGCCTATCTTCCCATCAATATCCCTCAATTAGTGGAAGAATGCTTTGAACAAATTCTTACCACAGCCAGAGCCATCCTCAATCCCTTTGAACAAGCCTTTTTTCTCATGGTTCATCTCCCCTATTTGCAGCCTTTTGCAGATGTAAATAAAAGGGTTTCTCGATTGGCTGCAAACATTCCATTCATTCGAGAAAATTTATGTCCCCTGTCTTTTGTTGATGTTTCAGAGGAAATTTATATCGAAGGATTGCTTGGGGTGTATGAAAAAAATCGGGTGGAATTATTCGCTGAAATTTTTGCTTGGGCTTATGAGCGCTCTTGTACGCGCTATGTGGCTGCACGGGAACGTTTAGGTGAGCCAGATCCCTTCCGTCTCCGTTATCGAGACCTTAGAAAAAGCTTTTTGGCTCAAATCGTGCGAGGGCAGATGGAAAAGCAACAAGCCAAAAATTTTGTCGAAGAACAAGCGCAAAACTATGTGCCAAAACCCGATCGTCAGAGATTTATCGATATAGTAGCCGGCGAGCTTTTAGGACTGCACGAGGGCAATTGCGCCCGTTATGGCCTTTGCCTAAATGACTATACTTTATGGAGAAAAAGGCAGTGATCGCTTTTCTTTTCGCTTGCGCTCTATTTCTATCAGACCTCGATTTTGCTTGGGCTACAATTTTAGATAATCATCCAGGCGCACACATTAGTGCAGTGAGGCTCGAAGAGTTCAAATCGCGCGGTTTCAGTGTGAATGACATTGGAAGAAAATTTGAATTCCGCATCGTCAATGTGGATCGAGTGGGAGGAAGATACGACGTTCTCACCTTAAGTTGCCCCCAACTAGAGCAGTGGCGCATAGAGAACGGGTTCTCCCCTAAAGTGCATGGGCACGATTTCCATCTCACTTTTGGCATGACAGCTTGAGATATTTGTAATACGCCGTATGCGCATTATAAAGGGAAATCACAAACCCCTCCTTGCCCCCAAGAAAGCCTCGCTTGAGAACATAGTTTTTAAAAAACGCGGCAAGCCCATGACCGATCGCCTTTTTTAACGAAGAAGGCTTTCCCCTATTTTGCTCGGCAAATAAAGATGTGTAAAGCTGCATTTTAGCAATAAAGTCATCCATCGAAAGATACGGCGTATGATACAAAGCGCCCTGTAACCTCTTGATCGACATCGACGCACTGACAATTTTTTCATGCACAAAATCCTCTGTAAACTGAGTAGACCCACGGTGATAGAGCCGAATGATCCAATCAGGATACCAGCCAGAACAGCACTTCATCCGCTTGCCCTGAAAATAATTATGCCGATCTAAAGAATAAACGCTTTTAGGATGAAGGGTCAGATGCAAGATTTCATCCGCCAAGGCTTCAGAAAGTACCTCATCGCTATCAATTGAAAGAATCCAGTCAAACCTAGTCAAAGACGCTGCCATATTATGCGTTTTGCCAAATCCTAAAAATTTTCTCTCATAAATCCGCACATTTGGATACTTTTTCGCAATCGCTAACGTAGCGTCGTTCGATCCCGTATCGAGCACAAGAACTTCTGGAAATTTTTGCAAAGAATCTAATGTTGCGCCCAAAGTCTTCGACGAATTTTTTGCGAGAATTGTGACAGAAATTTGAGGATTCATAAAGAAAATGGGAGCAGCCAGCTCAACATAATGTTGTTCACGTTCTGTGGAGCTGATTTTGCAAGAACGCGTCGCAAATACTCAGCGCGCACCGTCCCCCAAACTCCAACTCTATATCCATAGCGAATGCCCACATCAATGGCCTTTTCACGCACCTTCGCATAGCCAGAAAAATGATCCACATCAATGTGCGTATGGCGACCATATCCATTGATGCCAACCGCGTAAATCGCCCATTTATGCAAATCTTCCCGATTCATTTCAAGAGAGGCGATCGCCCGAACCCACGGCGCTCCCAAATTCGCATGACCCACAGCGCCAAATATCCAAGCGCGAAAGCGCCATGTATCGCTCGCATCAAACTCTTTGCCGAGAGAAAAGTTCAGCTCAAAATCAACATTGCCATGCGAAGGACAGCTCACATCCTTCAAACTGCTCGGAGCTGTCAAGCGAGCGCTTACACCTGTCGCAAAACTCACAGGATCTCCAATAATATCATCGATCCAAAGATATCGCGTTTGCAAAGCGAGAGTACGAAAATTAAAATTGACCTTTGTCGTATCGACAAACTGTAAATCTAAATCCACATCCCATTCAGGAGAAGGAGAAAATTCTAATCCCGAATATAAAAGATTGTCGTAAAAAAAATGATGGTATGGAGGGCGCGCATTTTGTACCGAACTAAACCAACTATAAGAATAAGATTGGAGAAAATGAAACTCAAACACTTCGCCAAACCAAGGCTGCACTTCAATAGCAAAGCCCAAGCCACTCATCGTTAAAAAAGCAGCAATCCATCGGCGAATCATTCGGTCCCCAGGGCCATCAACCAACGCTCCGCATCAAGCGCCGCCATACAGCCTGTCCCCGCCGCCGTAACCGCTTGGCGATACGTAGGGTCTTGCACATCGCCACAAGCAAAAACTCCTGGGCGCGATGTTCGGGTAGATCCTGGCTCTACAACAATGTAGCCCACCTCATTCATCGCGAGCTGCCCCTCGAGAAAGGCCGTATTTGGCTGATGGCCAATCGCAAAAAAAACGCCCCCAGCGTCCATCAATTCCGTTTTTTCTGTTTTTAGATTTTTGAGGAGAACCCCGCGAACAATCTGATCTCCCACGACTTTTTCAATAGCGCTGTCCCAAAGAATTTCAATTTTCGGATGACGGAGAACTCGATCTATCATCACTTTTGAGGCGCGCAGCTGATCGCGCC
>CAIPFQ010000110.1 GCA_903864395.1 uncultured Chlamydiae bacterium
AACCCAAAAAAGTTGCAAAGTCGAGCTAAGCTTCCGACAGAGGAAGTCTAAACACATAACATTAGGAAAATGTATGAAATTAAAAACAACAATTTTAGCGATCGCAGCCATGTTTTGCGGATCTGCAGCTTACGCCAATGAACCCACTCAGGTTGAAGTGGTCTCCAACGTGCAAACAAGCTTCCCTTATATATCAATAGGTCTAGGGCCTCTGCCAATCCCTCTTCCTCTCGCAGGGGCTGGATATCGCTTTCAACAAGGAAATCACGGCTTTGACGCTTCCTTGAACGGAACAATCGTTGCTTATGCTTCTGCAATTCAAGCCAAAGCAATGTATCAATATTACTTTAAACCATACCTTGCGTCCCAATTTTACGCAGGCGCAGGACCTTCCCTTATTGTGGGATTCGATCATGACGATCACAGCACAGACACTCTCGGCACTGTGGGATTTGCACTCGGTCAGCAATACCAAAATGCAGCTGGCGACAACCGCTTTTTCCAAGCAGACCTTGATCTGCCAGTGACTACAGAACACATGAGACTCTGCGTCGAGCGGTCTCCTATCATCACAGTCAAATATGGATTTGGATTCTAATCCAATTTGTTGTGCTACCCGCTGTTTTCACGGTGGGTAGTTTTTCTCTCTTATAAACACGCCCATTCAACAGTTAAATGCGTCAGAATATTTACTTTTCAACGAAGGATAGGGTATAATCAATGGCATTATGCATTCAATGATCCTCATTGGCGGAGGTGCCGCGGGTCTCTTCGCCGCCATTTGCTATAAAAAAAAACACCCCCTATCAAGCGTCATTCTTTTAGAAAAAACCAATCAGCTTCTCTCCAAAGTTCGTATCTCGGGGGGAGGGCGCTGCAACGTGACTCACGCCTGTTTTGAGCCGCAGTCACTCATCAAAAACTATCCTCGCGGGGCAAAAGAACTTTTAGGCCCTTTTCATTATTTTCAACCCAAAGACATGGTGGATTGGCTAGAGAGTCGAGGCGTTCAACTGAAGACAGAGAGCGATGGGCGCATGTTTCCTGTCAGCGATTCTTCAGAAACGATTGTAGAGTGCCTTTTAGGAGCGGCTTTGCAGGCAGGTGTTGAAATACGAAAACTGCAAAAAATTCGTTCGATTCAAAAGGTTGGAGAAGAGTTTGAAGTGGCGCTCGATCAAGAGACTCTTCGGGCAAAAAAACTCCTTTTAGCCACAGGCTCTAGCCCCTGGGGCCACGAAATCGCAAAGCAATTCGGTCACGCCCTTGTGCCGAGCGTCCCTTCGCTATTCACCTTTAATGTCCCCACATCGCCCCTTCTCGATCTTGCAGGCATTGCGGTTCCAAAAGCCACCTTGACGCTGCAGGGCCTTGAGCTGCAGCAGACAGGCCCTCTTCTCTTAACGCATTGGGGCTTCAGCGGGCCTGCCGCGCTCAAACTCTCGGCTTGGGGAGCTAGAGCTCTGTTTCATTGCGATTATAAGGCAACCCTTCTCATTAACTGGATAGCAACACCAAGCTGGGAGACTCTCTACGCATCTTTTCTCTTAGCCAAAAAAGAACATCCCTTAAAAAGCCTTCCCCCACTTTTGCCAGGGCAGCTTTTTTTGCGGCTGCTGCAAGCCGTTGCGCTGGACCCTAAAGAGCCGATGGGGAAAATTTCTAACAAAAACCTAGAAACACTCGCAAAAAAACTGAGCGCCGATCCTTACGCGATTGATGGCAAGACAACGCATAAGCAAGAATTTGTGACAGCTGGCGGGGTAGATCTTAAGGAGATTGATTGTAAAACGATGCAAAGCCGTCTCGTCAAAAATCTTTTTTTCGCAGGAGAAATTCTTAACATTGATGGTGTGACAGGGGGGTTTAACTTTCAAAACGCATGGACGAGCGCCTATCTTGCTGCAAATGCCTAAAACAATTGTTTTTCTTCATGGTTTTCTTGGCTCTTCCAAAGACTGGGAGCCCTTATTTTCTTTTCTTCCCTCTTTTTCTTGTATTGGACGCAATCTTCCTGGGCACGCCAACACCCCTTTTTCTGAAAATTTTTCAATCGATATTCAAAAAGCCCCTTTTCATCTTGTCGGCTATTCTATGGGGGGCAGACTTGCGATGCGCTACGCGCTCGATCATCCAAAAAACGTGAAAAAGTTGATTCTTATTTCAACCCATCCAGGATTAATTTCTTTAGAGGAAAAAAAAGAGAGAGAAGAAAGCGATGCCCTTTGGGCTCATCTTCTCTCTACAAAGCCCATTGACGAGTTTTTGCAACGCTGGTACGATCAGCCTATTTTCAACTCCTTTAGGCCTGATTTTTCTATGCGTCGCCATCACGACAAAACAGCTCTAGCAAAAGCCTTGGTCCACTATGGACTGAGCCGACAGCCTTTTTTATATTTGCCCAACGCTGTCCATATTGTGGGAGAGCATGACGCAAAGTTTCGCGCTTTGCACCCAAACGCCCTGGTTGTGCCAAAGGCTGCACACGCCGTCCACTTAGAAAACCCCCAATATTTAGCCAAACTTTTAGGAAAAATTTTATGATCGCGTGGACAAAAACAGGGGTCTATACTGATATTAAGTATGACAAAGCAGAGGGCATCGCAAAAATTACCATCAACCGCCCTGAAGTGCGCAATGCGTTTCGCCCCCTCACTGTAGAAGAGATGAGACAGGCGCTGCAAGACGCGAGAAACGACCCCACCATCGGCGCGATCATTCTCACGGGCGAGGGGAAAGAAGCTTTTTGCTCAGGGGGAGATCAAAAAATTCGGGGCAGCGCAGGCTATACTGATGCCCACGGCGTCCATCGGCTCAACGTTTTGGATTTTCAAAGAGAAATGCGCACCTGTCCAAAGCCGATTGTCGCTATGATCGCGGGCTTTGCGATCGGTGGAGGCCATGTGCTTCATGTTCTTTGCGATTTGAGTATTGCAGCTGATAATGCCATTTTTGGACAGACAGGCCCCAAAGTGGGCTCGTTCGACGGGGGATTTGGCGCTTCTTATTTAGCGAGGATTGTAGGACAGAAAAAAGCGAGAGAAATTTGGTTTCTTTGCCGCCAATATACGGCAACGGAGGCTCTTACGATGGGACTTATCAATTGCGTTGTCCCTTATGAAGAATTAGAAGAGACCACGGTGCAATGGTGCAAAGAGATGCTGCAGCATTCGCCGATCGCGCTGCGCTGTCTTAAAGCGGGGCTTAACGCCGATTGCGATGGGCAGGCAGGGCTGCAAGAGCTCTCTGGCAATGCGACGATGCTTTTTTATATGACAGAAGAAGGACAGGAGGGGCGCAATGCATTCAACGAAAAACGAAAGCCCAATTTTGCAAAGTTTCCAAAGCGCGCCTAAATCTTTAGGAAAAGCCTTATTTCTCGCTGCGCGCCCAAAAACATGGATCGCGTCCCTCAGTCCTGTATTCATGGGGAGCTCTCTTGCAGCAAGGGAAGATTGTTTCTCTCTTTCTATTTTTTTTCTCACTCTATTTTTTGCCCTTTTCATGCAGATCGGGGCGAACTATGCGAACGATGTTTTTGATTTTAAAAATGGCGCTGATACAGCGGAAAGAATCGGCCCTTTAAGGGCTGTGCAACAAGGATGGATTTCCCCGAAGAGAATGGGAATCGCCGCTTTTTGCGCGTTTTTTTTCTCGATCCTTTGTGCAACGCCCTTAATGCTCATCGCTGGATGGTGGAGCTGGCTCGTTTTTGCGCTATGCGTTGTTTGCGCGGTTTTGTACACGGGTGGCAAAAGGTCGCTAGGCTATTTGGGCTTGGGAGAACTCCTTGTCTTTTTTTTCTTCGGTCCTCTCTCTTTGGGGGGCACTTATTTTATCCAGACACACTCTCTTTCTCTTACAGCATGGATTGCAAGTCTAGCTCCAGGATTTCTTTCCTCTGCTATGATTTTAGCCAACAATTTGCGCGATGAACACACAGACGCTCCTGCTGGAAAAAAAACGCTTGTTGTCCGCTTTGGCGTTTTTTTCGGACGCTCTCTTTACCTTCTGCTCTTATTCGGCACCTTTGCGATCCCTCTCCTACTGGTATCCCAAGGATTTCCTCGACCCCTTCTTGGCACCTCAATTCCATGCCTTTGCGCCCCTATAAAAAAACTTTTTCAAGGCAAAGAAGTCCTGCAAGACACGGCGTTGATTTTTTTCGCCTACACACTTTTGTTTTGTATTTTACAAAAAAATAGTTTAAAATTCGTTTTTTTTATTCTTTTTGCATAAAAAGAGAAGACAC
>CAIPFQ010000111.1 GCA_903864395.1 uncultured Chlamydiae bacterium
CCACGATACCTGGTTTTAATTGTTTTTTAAATCAATTTCTTGCAGCACATGAGCCGCTATGCGAGCCCCATGCGCAGGGGGATTAGAGTATAAGGAACGGATGATTCTTTTCACCTGCGAGCCCACCCTCATTTTGATCGCAGCGTTTTCGCCAACAATAAATAAAGCGCCGACTCTTTGGCAATAAAGACTAAAATTTTTCGAACAAGAATAGCTCACAATCATTTCATGACCGTCATCAAGAAAAATTTCCAATCCAAGCCGATCTAGATCGAGTCCATCTCCAAGGCCATGGTAAGCACAATCGAAAAAAGGAATCAGTTTGTGTTTTTGCATCAAGAGGGAAAGAGCTCGCCACTGCTCTTGAGAAAAATCGCATCCCGTAGGATTATGACATACTTCATGCAATAAAACGATCGTTTTTTCAGGAAGTGTTTTTAAAAAAGCGAAAAGAACTTCTAAATCAATCCCATGAAGGACTTTTGAGTAATAAGGATAAAAGCTCGTTTTACAGCCAGCTCTTTGAAAAATTGCAGAATGGTTCGCCCAAGTGGGGTTTGAAAGCACGGCCTCTTTAGAAATTTCTTGCGCTAAAAACGCGGTACCGATTTGCAAAGAGCCTGTCCCCCCGAGGGTTTGCGCAGCATAAATGCGTCCGTGATGCACTTTCCAACGCTCATCTCCGAAGGCTAAACGACCTATTTCATCGCAAAAAGAGCGAAGCCCGTCAATCGGCAAATAGTCTACAGCCAGATCCTGCGTCAAAATTTGCTCCTTAGCTTTTTTTACAGAAGGCATTAACTGCATGCGCAGCTCCTCATCTTTGTAGATACCAACGACAAGATCGATTTTATTTTCGCGGACATCGGCGCGAAACATTTCGCCGAGTCCAAAAATCGGATCCGGCAATCCTTCTAAAACTTTATTAAAAAACATTACACCCCAAAAAAAATTGTTTCATCGTCAAAATCCTGGCCACAGAAGCATCGAGCCTCTGCTGTGAAATACGCCCCTCTATCACGGCAAGGACAAGCGCTCGATGAATTCTTTCAATGTCTGCAACCGTAAGTTCAAATCTTATATCGCCCTCAATCAGTTGAGATCCGCCGAGAAGCAAAAGATCACAGCCCGCATTGAAAGCGCAAATCGCAGCTTCTTCAATAGAAGGACAAAATTTCGTTATGCCGCGCATCATCAAAGAATCGGAAATGATGACTCCCTCAAAATCGGCTTGCGAGCGCAAAATATTCAGAACAGGACCACAGAGCGTGGCAGGCTGAGAAGGATCGATGGCACTAAGGACAATGTGCGCTGTCATCACAGCCTCGCTTTTTTTTGCCAAAGCAAAAAAAGGGAACCAATCAACTTGCAAAAGAGATTTTTCCTCTGCGTCTGAAACGGGCAAGTCATGATGAGAATCTACGGACACATTGCCATGTCCTGGAAAATGTTTCAGAGTCGTTGCAATTCCCGCTTTATGAAATCCATTGATAACGCGCTCCGCAAACGCAGTCACAATTTCTGGCGAGGTGCTAAACGAGCGGTCTCCCAAAAGAGAGAAGCTTGTATTGCAATTCACATCGACCACAGGAGCTAAATTTAAGTTCACACCCACGGCGCGCATTTCTTCTCCCATCGCAAAAGCAGCTCTTTCGGCTGCATCAAGATCCCCTATTTGGGCAAGCTCTCCACTCGATGGCATTGTGAAAAACCCCTCTCGAAGCCTCCGTACGCGCCCCCCTTCTTGGTCGACAGAAAGAATCAAGGGATCTATTGAGCCACTCTTGCGATTCATGGCCTGAAGAGTTTCGCTCAAACGCTTCACCTGATCAGGAGAGACAAGGCCATTGCTCCAATTGTAATAAATAAAGCCGCCTACATGCATTTTCTCCATCAAGATCTTTGCGTCTTCGTTCGCTTCTTGGCCATGAAAATGTACCAATAACAATTGCCCCACCTTTTCTTCCAGCGTCAAGGCCTCGCTCCAAAGCGCGCAAGCGAAAACGGAAAAAATAAACAGACTCAAATATTGCACACCAAGCTCCAATGTCTCAGTCTATCGTAGTCTCCGTGCGGATTTTTTTAAACTCGACTTTGCAACTTTTTTGGGTTGGATGCCTCGGG
>CAIPFQ010000112.1 GCA_903864395.1 uncultured Chlamydiae bacterium
GCCATGTGCCTGCACATGGTCGATGCAGCCGGGTGCAAAGGTGAAGATGCTGGCGCAGCGGAAATGGAACAGTTATTTGCTTACGAGCCCTTAGCCTCAAACAAGATGGGCTGCGCGATTTTCTCTTGCCAAGCGATTGACAGGGGCACCATCTTTTTTTGCGCTGCTAAAAAATCGCCAACGACTTGAAGTGCGACCTCGGGCACATTGCATTCGCTAGAGAGATGAGCTAGATGAACATGTTTTAAGCCTGGATGAAAGACGGAAGAGATCAAAGAGGCACAATCTTCATTAGAAAGGTGTCCTTGGCGACCGAGAACCCTCTTTTTGTAGATTTGAGGACGATGGCTTGAGTGCACCATCGAGATTTGATGGTTTGCTTCTACGTATAAGTAATCGCAAAGCTGAAGCTCCTTTTTTACTAAAGAGGGCGCATAGCCTAAGTCTGTACAAAATCCCAATTTCATTCCCTGTGTCTGAATCGTAAACGCAACGGGATCTAGGGTGTCATGAGGAATGCTAAAGGGGGAAATTTCGAGCCCTTCGAACGAAAAAGGCTCACCAGTAGTAAAAATTTTGAAGCGTGGACGATATTGAAGGGTCTCGCAGAGGCCTTTGGCGGTTTCTGCATTTGCGAACACAGGAATTTTGAATTTTTCGGCAAGGAGGGGGATCGCAGAAATATGGTCTGTATGTTCGTGCGTAACCAGGATCGCATCAATTGTATTGAGGGCGACATCGATTTCAAAAAGCCTTTTTTCCAAGGTGGCGCAGTTGGTGCCAGCATCGATTAGGATGCGGACTCGATCCGTTCCAAGAAAAATCGCATTGCCGCGAGAGCCAGAAGCAAGAGGACAAAATCCGAGCATACCGCATTAGGGTAGAGGATCGGTGAATTATCCTCAAAGGTCTTGAAAAAACAGAAAAACCCTCTACCCATTTTGAGCTAAGCTCGACTTTGCAACTTTTTTGGGTTGGATGCCTCGGGGTATTTGTTCTCGGGGGCGTTATTTAAATCGGGGAGGGGTTGAAAACCCCTTCCCGATTTAAATAATCGCCCAGTTCGACCATAGGTCGAACGTCCGTGGACAAATAGTCAAGGCAGGCAGCCCAAAAAAAAAGTTGCAAAGTCGAGTTTACCACAAATGAATGTACAAGTCAATTAAAAAAGACATTACGTTCGGAAATGAACAGGTAAAGTCTGACCCCCTAGGGTTGGTTCAAATTCCGTGTATAAGTGACCCTATGTTTAGGTCGTTATTGGAGAAAGTACGAGTGATGAGAGATCTGAAAATAAACTTTACATAATAAGAGGAGCCGTTTAATTCCCCTATTGAAACTGCCATTCCAAAAATAGGAGGGATTATGTGGCTCCAGCTTTATACTACTTTTATGCAATGTGTGAGTAAAGAAAAACGTTTTACTGTGCGTAAAGCCATTGTGCAGGAGGCTCTTGAAAAAGGAATCAAGCCTACAGCACGTCGATTTGGCATGTCCAAAAATAGCGTGAGACTATGGGTGCGACGGTTTACGAAGGAGGGTAATGATGGCTTGTTAGATCGAAGAGCTGGACCTAATTATATTCCTCACAAAACATCGCAAAAACTTGAAGAAGAGGTTGTTGAGATCCGTAAGACAGCGAAATGTTATGGAGCCAGCCGTTTAAAACACTTTTTTCAATTAGCTCCATCGGTAGGTGCAATACAAAGAATCCTTAAATCCAGAGGGTTAACGAAAAAACAAAGACGTAAGCACAAAATAAAAAACGATCTACGAGAAATCAAAGCAAGAACCTATAAATCGTTTGAAAAACTACAGATGGATATCAAATACCTAACTGATATTCCTCCCTATTGGGAACAAATGCAACGATTTAAGCTTCCTCGTTTTCAGTATACCGTCAGAGATGTAAAATCTGGGATGTTGTTTTTAGGATTTGCAGATGAAATTTCTGTAAATCATGCCGTTGAAATGGCAACTCATGTGCTAGAGCAGATTGTTCCCCATTTCCCTGGTACTGTGATCGTTCAAACAGACAATGGGGTAGAATTCTCTGGAACCACGAGAAAAATTGAACATAACCACTTCAGGGCGAATATTATTAAACAGGGGGCTACTCATGTATATATTCCTCCTGGCTGTTGCAATGCAAATGGGGATGTTGAAAGCATTCACGCAACGATTGAAAATGAGTTTTATAACATAACAACCTTTACCTCAAGGGCGGACTTTCTACGTAAAGCGGAAAGTTATCGTCAGTTTTATAACCTTGAAAGACCCAACTATTCTAAAGGCAGCAAAACCCCCTGGTTGATAGGA
>CAIPFQ010000113.1 GCA_903864395.1 uncultured Chlamydiae bacterium
GATGACGCGACCTTCGGTTCAGGACGAATGGAGTTGAGATGGAAACTATCAAGGATCGTTTAATCAGTCTTCTTGGATTTGAACCGGTAATCGCGCTGACGCTTCTCGCGCTGACGGCTTATTTTATATCCGCACGCCAAAGGAGGTCTTTGGCAAAAAGACGCGCCAAAGACGGCAGGGTCGAGGATCTCACAGGCAAGAAAGGCGCGATCTTCCCTTGGATCGGCACAATTTCTCTCACAGAAAAAAACTCTGAAAGAGTTCCGTGCAGCTTCGCATAGGAAAATTGACGCACATGAGTCGGATCTTTATCGAATTCTTGTCCCCAAAGAAATTTCCACCGATTGCGCACACGAAATGCGTTAGGAACAGATCCAAGAAACAAACCCCCTTTCTTTAAAGATTTCTGAATTCTTTCTAGAAATAGCTGAGGAAAAAAAATGTGCTCCAAGATTTCACAAGCGACAATTGCATCAAAAGCCTGTTCAGGAAAAGACCACTCCGCGTTCAGGTCCAACCAATGCGTTTCAATCCCAAGGCGCTTTTTTGCAAGACGCAAAGCCTCTGGATCAATGTCTGCGCCAATCACGGTATTCCCACTAAAAAAAAACTGCGTAAGCATCCCGTCTCTACAGCCTAGGTCCAATACAGTTTTTCCCGTCCCTATCCACCGCCTCAAATGGGGACCTCTCTCGCCGTGACAAAACAAATAGTTGTATCGCCCCCCTCTCTCATGATGCTCTCCATAGAGCTGACTTAAATGCTCTTTTTGTTGATCCACGATCCTCTCTCCAAACTATGTTGTCGGCTATAGGTAAAATAAATGACAGTTCCTCCCCCTAGCCAAGCCAATAACTGCACCCATGTGCCCAGAGGCAGCATCGCCATTTGAGCCACACAACTCACAATGCCAAGCAAAGGAACCCAAGGCACAAAGGGAACCCTAAACGCGCGAGGCTCTTCTGGGTACATGCCTCTCAAGACCCAAACGCCTAGACAGACGCTGGTAAAAATAAACAACGTCGTCATAGAAACAAGCTGCGCTAAAATTTCGACTGAACAAACTCCCGACACCATCGCAATCACAGCCGTTGTAATCAGTACGGAGAAAACAGGCGTTTTTACCTTCGGATGTATTGTACCAAACACTGGAGGCAACAGACCGTCTTTGCTGATAGCCAAAAGCATTCGACTCAAGCCCAACATCTGAACAAGCGCCACCGTCGTCAGTCCTGAAAGGATTGCCAGACTCACAATAAACTTAAACCAAAAAAATTTAGCCCCCATCGCCACCAAAGCAATCGACATCGGATCAGGAACATTTAATTGCGCGTAAGGGACAATGCCCACTAAGACAAGGCAGAACGCGATATAGACAAGAGCACAAAGAAAGAGCGAGCCTAAAATGCCTCGAGGTGCATCTCTTTGAGGATTGATGGAATCTTGCGCAAGCGTCGATACCGTGTCAAAGCCCACATAGGCGAAAAAAACAACCCCTGCTCCCCGAAAAATACCGCTCCAGCCAAAATGACCAAAAGAGCCTAAATTCTCAGGAATAAAGGGAACCCAGTTTTCCACGTAGACAAAAGGGACGCCTAAAATAATGAACAAAAAGATTGTTCCCAGCTTAACAAACACCATGATATTATTGAAAAGCGTCGCTGCCTTAATCCCCCGAGAAATCAACAGCCCCAACAGAAAAATCAATAAAATCGCGGGCAAATTGACGATGGCCCCTGTCAAATGCCATCCTAGATTCGAATCATAAGAAAGAGGCGCTTGTGTAAAAGCACCGCCGAAGGGCAACCCAAAACTGTCCAATAAGCTTATACAATACCCAGACCACCCCACGCCGATCAGCGCGGACGCAATCATCGCCTGTGCGCACACCGCCCACCCAATAATCCAAGCAGGAAACTCGCCCAGGGCGACATAAGTGTAAGAATAAGCCCCCCCAGAGGCAGGAATAAGAGAAGAGAGCTCTGCATAGCATAGCCCCGCGAACGTGCAAATGATCGCTGCAAAAATAAAAGAGAGAACAATCCCAGGCCCTGTATAGAGCGCCGCGACTTGCCCCGTGAGCACGAAAATGCC
>CAIPFQ010000114.1 GCA_903864395.1 uncultured Chlamydiae bacterium
AAAACAAAAAAATCCAAAAAAAAGGGCCCCTAAAAAAGTGGAGCCCAAAAGGCCGGGTTTTTCCGGTTGCATAGGCGGCTCTGCCCGATCGAGAGGTTTTGATCCCACATGATGCAAGTGGCTCTCAATGATTTTAGATTCCACTAAGTCCGTTAACCCTTCCATCATCTTCAAACCCATTTCAGTGCGCAGCGCGATTTCCTTTTCTTTGCGCCATCTTTCGGGAACATCCTCAAAAGAGGCTCGAATCTCCTCGAGATTTTTTTCCAACGTTCTTTTTTCTACCGTAAGAGCCTTTTTTCGCTCCTCGACCAGATCGCTAAACTGCTCCTGAAGAACCGAAATTTTCCCCTGAATGCAGTTCAATCTATATTTTTGTAAAGACAAGAGCTTGTCTTGGATCAGATCTATCTTAAGCTGTTCTATTTTTGAAATTTGCTCTAAATGGTCAAAAAGCCTTGTTTTTTGTAAAGCGATCCCCTCGCGCCAGGCCCTCGCCTCTTTTTCGCTCGTATGTTTTGTGTCCTTAAGCTGCATAGAGATCTGCCCCACTTGACCCACAAGACGCTGGCTGAAAGGATCGGTCAATACAGAGCTCAAAGCGCTAAGCTCAAAATCTTCTTTCAGTATTTCCTGACGCAAATGCATCAATTTTGCGATCTCCGCATACGACTCATCGAGAGATTGATTGTATTTAGCAAACAGCTGATTGGCGTTGTGCGGATCGATCCCCTTTAGCTCGAGGGGCACGTCTTTTGAATAAAAGAGCGGCTGCTCAGCCATCTTTTCTTTCAAAGAAAGAAGGCGCGAATATTTTTCCAAGGAGCTTGCGAAAAACTCCCTCTCCTCTGGCGATAAAGTTTTTTCTAAAGAAAACGCCCATAGATCCAGCGTTTCTTCTGGATGAAACAGAGACTCTCGTTTTTGAGAAACAGAGTTTTTTTGCTCTTGAATTTTTCGAATCTCCTCTCGTTGCGCAAAATACCTTTTTTCAGGACAAAAATTTTGCCCTCGCTCCTCTAAACTTATTTCAATCAGATCCCTTTCTTGCCTCAAGGACATAATTTCATTAGAAATTTTCTCAGCCCCATGAAAATTTTCTGATCCAGTCCGATCTCCTTTTTTCAAAGAATTGAGACAATGCAATTCCAATGCAATGTCCCTAATTTTTTCGACGAGTTTGTGACATAAAGCTGTAGATTGCCCAATTTTTTGCTCTAAGTCCAAATACCCAGACTCACACAAGTTCTTTTGCAAAAAATGCGTGTATTCATCAAAAACTCCAGAAAGAGATTGATAAACATCTTGTTGTTTGCGCTGTAAATAAAAGAGATGCCCCTGACTGATTTCATCGTACTCTTTTTTGAGATAGTTTTGATACTCGCCCATGACCGCATTGAGAACTTTAGCTCCTTCGCAGCGATCGCGAGCGCTGAGGCTCAGCTCATACACAGAAGGGCTCTCTTTCATGGGAGAGATCCTCAGCCTAGAGCGAATCTGAGCGCTCACAGCTCTCCGAGGCTGCCATGTAAAGGCGTAGAGTTTGTCGATCTGCAGGGTTTGGGGCCCTTGGATAAGAGTCAAAGAGCCTTCAAGAAAATTTAGGGGAGAGCCTAGAGAGCCTAAGATAAAACCATCTTGTCCTAAAAACACTTTAAATTCTTGGGGCGTATGGAAAGAAAGGGCAAAGTTCAAAGTCTTTTCCCCGTCATAGTGGACATCTCGAAATACAAACGGATCGGGATCTTTTAGATCTCTTCCTGTCTCCACAGAAAGATTGTCTTTGATTCTTTTGATCAGACGGAAAAATAAACTCTGCGCTTGCGGCATGACTTGGAGCCCCATCCGTTCAATCATTGGGCATAAAACAGCATCGGAGCGCAAAATCACGATCGTGCTGGGCCCTTGCGAAGCACTAGAGGCGTTAGAAAACAAGGAGAGCAGAGCAGACTCAGAGCCGCTCTTCGATGAACCGCCTTCCCTAAAGCTCGCGACCACTTTATATTTTGGCACAAAAAAAATGGCATTGACCCCGAAAGAGAGAAAAGCTCCCAAAAGAACGGAGCGGAGCAGCGCTCTTTTTTTTCGCTGAAACAGCGCTTGTATATCGCTAAGGGTAAATAAGCGAGCCCCAGACTCGCAATGGAGAGGTTCCTTCATGGAATCCATAGCTGCATTTGTTTATTAATCACATCAAACCCGCCAAAAATGGGCAGGAGCTGAGAAATAAATCGATTCCATTCAGTAATAGGTTTTGCAGCCACATAAATAATATCGCCTGGCATTAGGAGTAAGCTATCGTTAGGCAAATGAATTACGTGTTCCCAGCTGAGCGTATAGATTTTCGGTCTTGCGATGCTGCCTCGAATGACTTGAATATAAGATTTATCGCCCGTGTAGGGAATCCCACCCGATTCAGCGAGAGCTTGTCTCAGCGACATCATCCCCATTGGAAGGTTTAAAACGCGCTCTCTGCCCACCTCGCCCATGACCATCAACGTGGCAGAGGAGCTTTCCGCAATATAAATTTTATCTCCCCCGCGCATCACAACATTTTGAGACATGTCCCCTTCTTTCATCAATCGGTTCATATCGACAGGCACAAAAGAGCCCTCTCGGATCATGTAGCTTTTAAAGAGGTTGGCATCTGGGGGGATGTGCGCCATCGAAAGAATATCAAAGAGCCGAATTCTCCCATCGACTGGAATACTTGGCATAGCGACAAGGCCTGCGAGTTCTACTCTTTTTACAGCTCTTTCCTTATACGTTAAAAACACTTCCGTATCGGCAATATGGCGCAGGTAATGTTCCTGCACGAGCCCTCTAGCGTCTTCTAAACTCAACCCTTCAACCCGAATCGGAGGCAGATCGGGCAAAAGAATCATGCC
>CAIPFQ010000115.1 GCA_903864395.1 uncultured Chlamydiae bacterium
CGCTCTGAGGCATTTCGCTTCAAAAAAGAAAATAGTGCCTCATAAAAAAGGCTGGGATTGCTAGACATTACTCTAGGGAAATAATCTATCCTTAGAGTGTATGTCAATATTTTTTTAATTGGCCGCGGAAGATCCTTGGTTTTCTGAAAAATGATAGGCCTCCCAAAGCAAATGGAATTTAGGGCAATTTTCTAAAAGCTCAAGTAACGTTCCTTCGCCAATTTTACATCCTTGGTCGAGAAAGATAATTTTATCCGCGTGTTCAATCGTAGAGAGACGATGGGCAATTAAGATTTGCGTAACCTCCCCTTGAAGAGCGCGGATCGCCTGTTTAATATGAGTCTCAGAAATCGCGTCGAGAGAGGAGGTCGCCTCATCCATCACCAAGATGGGCGCTTTTTTCACAAGGGCTCTTGCAATCGCAATACGCTGCTGCTGCCCCCCCGATAGGGTTTTGCCCATCTCGGCTAACACTGTATCATATTGTTTAGGCAGCTCTGAAATAAACTCATGCGCATAAGCTTTACGAGAAGCCTCTTCCACTTCTTCACGACTAAAATTCCTTCCAAACGAAATATTTTCTCCCACAGTATCGAAAAATAAAAACGGTCTTTGAGGGACAAATGCGATTTGATCGCGCAAAGATTTTTGAGTGATGGCGGTAATAGGGATGCCATCAATCCGAATCTCCCCTCGCTGAATGTCGTATAGGCGTGGCAAAAGCTGTACAAGGGTCGACTTCCCCGCCCCTGTAGCACCCACGAGCGCCACTGTCTCCCCTTTTTTGATTGAGAAACTAAAATCTTTCAAAATCCAGTCGCCTTGATACTTAAACCATACGCGATCAAACTCAATCGATTGTTTAAATTCACTCAAGTGAATCGCCCCTTCTTTATCTTGAATCTGCGGCTTTAAATTGAGAACTTCAAACATCCTTTCAGCAGCCACAATTCCCTTTTGCACGTTCGCAGTTTCTTCAGCGAATTTTTTTACGGGTTCATAAAACATGTGAAGGAGCCCGCAGAACATGAGAAGCTGACCGATAGTCATACGCAACGTATAAAGACCAAAAAGAACGACGGTCGCAAGACAGCACGTCGCGATCATATGAAGCAAAGGGCGCGTCAAAAGACCATATTTTGCGCTTTGACTCTCTAAAAAAGCCATTTGATCATTTTGTTCTTTATATTTGCGCAAAGAAAAGGCTTCCATCGCAAACACCTTCACCGTCTGAATCCCCGCTAAAAAATCGAGAAGCACGGAAGAAAAGGTCTCTTGATTTTTTTGGAGCTGTTTTGCGATCCGTTTTACTTTTTTTGTGAGAAAAATGACAGGAAAAACAATTAACGGCATTCCTAAAAAGATAATCATCGAAAGCTGCCATGAGATCGTAAAACAAAGGGCAAGAGTAGAGATCAAAGTAAAGGGAGTTTGAAGATAATTGGTAAGGCAAGAATTCAAGGACGAGGCGATTTGCCCCGCATCGCCTACCGCTCTCGAAGACAGTGAGCCTAAATTTTGCTC
>CAIPFQ010000116.1 GCA_903864395.1 uncultured Chlamydiae bacterium
AGGGGAACTAATTTAAAAAGGCTCAAAAGACCCCCAATCGCTAAACTTCCTGCGCCAATATAGCGAATATAAACATCCCAAATCGCATGGGCGGACATTTGTCCTAGGGGAATATTCGACGGAAAAATGAGAATCTGACTTTTTTCTCCAAAAATTCCAATCAAAGGAATAAGAACCCACCAAGCAAAAACACCTCCAGCAAAGGTCAGGGCTGTAATCCGAGAGCCAATAACATAGCCAACGCCAAGGAGTGCAGGGGTCGCGTCGATAGAAAATTGCATTTTTGAAAAAAAACTTGGAGTCCAAGTATACACCTCTTTCCAAAGAAACAGAAGATTGGAGCCTGTTTTATAAACAACAGAAATCAAAAACCCCCAGGAAGCTAAAGCCACAGAGTGCCCCCCACGCTCGCCCGCTTTAAGAATTTCTGCACAAGCGGTGCCCTCCGGAAAAGGGAGCGTTTTATGCTCCTCAACAATCAAAAAACGGCGCATAGGAATCATAAATAAAATGCCTAAAACACCTCCTAAGAAAGAAAGGAGAAAAATTCTAGCAACCGTTGGCGTTTCTCCCAAAATAATGAGCGCTGGAATTGTGAAAACAACTCCAGCCGCCAACCCCTCACCAACGGTCGCGATCGTCTGAACAATATTATTTTCAAGGATCGTCCCCTTGCTAAAAAAGAGCTTCATCATCGCCATAGAAAGAATCGCCGCAGGAATGGAAGCGGAAATTGTCACGCCTACTTTGAGAGCGAGATATCCATTCGCAATCGCAAAAAATAGACCGAAAATCATCCCTAAAAGAGTCGCTCGCAAGCTAAACTCTCGAACATTTTCTGTCGAAGCAATGTATGGTTTAAAGGGCAAAGGGGCACATCCTGTCTTTTCGAACAAATAGCACAGAAGGTGAATTTAGCAAAAATATTTTTGTGGACAAATTTACATTCAGAATGTATATTTGTCCATACAGGTGATAACATGTTCATAAAAAGAGCGTTAGAAGAGAAGATTCGAGCCATAACAAGACAATTTCCAGCTCTCGCCATCCTAGGGCCTAGACAATCTGGAAAAACAACCCTTTGTCAAAAAATTTTTCCAAACCATCGCTATGTGAATTTAGAAGAGCTCGATACAAGGCAGTATGCCAAAGAAGACCCTCGGGGATTTTTAAAACAATTTGAATCTGGGGTCATTTTGGATGAAATTCAAAACATTCCAGAATTGCTCTCGTATATTCAGGTTCAGATCGACCAAAAACAAGATCGCCCTGGATTTTATATTATTACAGGCTCTCATAACATTTTACTGAACCAGCACATCAGCCAAACGTTAGCGGGGCGAATTAGTATCCAAACGCTTTTGCCTCTTTCCATCGAAGAATTAAAGGCCGCACAAACACTGCCTCCCTCGTTAAGCGATCTTTTATTTGAAGGCTTTTATCCTTCAGTGCAAGCAAAAAAGATCTCCCCCGAAGATTGGTATAAAAGCTACATTCAAACGTATGTGGAAAGAGATGTCAGAGAACTTCGAGGCATTGTCGATTTGAATTTATTCCAAAAGTTTATCAAATTATGCGCAGGGCGCATTGGACAATTGTTAAACTTAACCTCTTTGAGCAACGATTGCGGTGTTTCTGTAGGAACAGTGCAAGCATGGATTTCGATTTTAGAAGCCAGCTACATTGTATTTCTACTGCAACCATATCACAAAAATTTTAGTAAAAGACTAATTAAGTCTCCCAAATTATATTTTTATGACACGGGACTCGCCTGTCATCTATTAGGGATCGATTCTGCAAAAAGTGTCGACCTTCATTATTTAAGAGGCTCTCTTTTTGAATCGATGGTGATCGGAGATTTTTTCAAAAAGCGGTTCAATTTAGGGAAAACGCCCAACCTCTATTTTTGGAGAGATAAAACGGGTCTTGAAGTGGATTGCTTAATAGACCTTGGCGAAAAGATAGTCCCCATTGAAATTAAATCTGCACAAACGGTGCATCCTGATTTTTTTGCCTCTCTTTCCCGTTTTTGTAATCTAGCAGACAACGCTTTGGCTCAGAGCTTTGTGATTTATGGAGGCGACGAGGAACAAAAAAGACAAA
>CAIPFQ010000117.1 GCA_903864395.1 uncultured Chlamydiae bacterium
CTATTTCATTTTTCATCGTTTCATAGTGTGCAAAGTTGTGTTTTTTAGGATCGAATTTGGCCTCAAAGACCTTGCATAGTTTTACGGTTAACTCGGGATGGCGACAAAATCCTTCCACAATTTGCTCTATAGAATAGAGGTTCGGATCGGCATATACGAGAATTTGATGAACGAAACTGATGAAGTTGCGAATTAAATGCCCTTCATTGCCTGTCACCATTTCGGTTTGAACAAACGTTTTTCCTACGCCATCGTCAATTTCACAAAATTTTGTGAGCGTAATCTCGCGCAAAAAGTCGTCGATATCGGCCTCTTCCCAGACCGCTTTACCATTGAGACCGTGAAGGCCCGCGGATAAAATTAAAACATTGTCGGCGCTGTAGGGATCGACGTAGGTAGCGACCACTTTTTGCAAGGCGAGTTTATGGGAATGAATGACCTTGACAAGGCGATATAAAAAACCAGCTTTTGGCACACCGCGCCACGCCATAACAATCTGGAGCGAGGGGGCATCCTTTTCTTTCCAATGCTCATTTTTTCTTACTTCATATTGGCATTGATCGCTGCTCTGTGCGCGAAAAAAAACATCAAAGGCAAGCTTGAGCCTCTCTTCATTCATTGAACGAAGAAAACGCGGCGTCATGCCACGAAGGAGCGTTTCAAATTCTGTCTCCTGGATCCCTGGATTTTTTTCCTTCGTCAGGGAGAAAATTTTTTCTTTTACGCCTAAATCGACAGGCTCATCGCGAAAATAGAGAAGTGCGATCCGAAGACGTCCTGTCTTTTGTCCTGGCGGAGGTTCGTTGGAAACAAAGGCGCGATAGTAGCGAATGGCGCTTCCCGAGTATTTTGTTAAAATACGCAAATCGGCGTCAGGCGCATCAATACAACAAACCATTGCCATTTGTTTTAAGTGAATTTGAGACAAGCAATCTTGTAGACCAAAGCTCAGCAAATTGCGGGCAATGAGAATCCGATGGTCTAGATTCACCTCGTCGAGAAATGCTTTGGGCATGTGGGCTTCAAGCCAACGATAGGCTTTTTCAAATTCCGCCGATTCGGCGGAGATCGCTTTATGCAAGGATTCAGGAGAAAGAGGTGGGTATTTTGGTGTGCTCATACCCTCAACCTTATTGCATCTTAAGAAAAAGTTGTCAACTTGTCTTGGGGACTGTGAAACAATAAAATGAACGATTTGACCTACGCGAAATCGCCTAAAATCGACGATCAAAAACGAGGTCGTATCGAGAGTGATACGACCCCATTTTCAATCGCCGATTTTCGGTTGATTTGCAGGGCTATTTCATCAAATTAATTTCGTCCCTTTGTGTGCCTCTCGGTAAAGATCCTTCCCCACGAGAAGACAGCAAAGTCTCAGCCGTGT
The DNA here is from genome assembly GCA_903864395.1 of uncultured Chlamydiae bacterium. Classification (GTDB taxonomy): domain Bacteria; phylum Chlamydiota; class Chlamydiia; order Chlamydiales; family SM23-39; genus CAIPFQ01. The sequence goes on from CAIPFQ010000117.1 coordinate 1,385, forward strand.
TTTGGACGAAATTAAACGGGTAGCCTCGGTTTCGTTCTCTACATCGTCCACAGCGCACTCAGTCAATAAATAAGTGATAGGATGCTGCGAATTTTTTAAATGTCAACTAAAATTTGATGAAATGGCCCTGGTTGATTTGGCGCGGTGAAATCGTTTATTTTATTATTTCACAGTCCCTTAGAAGCCTCTGTGTCCTTGATCTGCCCGAGATATTTGGGTAGCTCAAGACCTGCCATGGCGGCAATATCGTGAAGAGCTGGAAGGGATTTTGTCATCTGGCTTAAAAAGTGAGAGGTCGAAGAACCTTTTTCCGCACCTGCTTGCCCGTTATCCCAAACAGTGATTTTATCAATCTTAATATTTTTGATCGCTTCCGTTTGAAGACGGACAATTTCTTCGAGTTTTTCAATGAGCAGCATAGTCGAGGCGCTCTTTGCATCGTCGCCACAAGCGGCGACAAGCTGTTTGTATCCCTTGGCTTTGGCATCGAGCAATTTTTCAATCCCTTCCGCTTCCGCTTGTTTGATCGCTAAAATGGCCTCTGCCTCGCCTTTTGCGATGCGAACATTTCTTTCCGCTTCCGCTTCTGCTTCGATCTGAATTTTCCGTTTTTTGATTTCTTGAGGAACGATTTCTTCCGCTTCAAGAAGCTGCGTTTGCGCTAAAGCTCTGGCTCTTTGAATCTCCGCTTCCGCTTGCTGTTTTGCAACTTGGCTGCGCTGCGAGGCTTCCGCCTCTTTTTGCGCGAGAGTCGCATTCGCTAAAGCAATTTGCGCCTTCGATTCGTTTTCGCCCTTGATAGCGTCCGCATGCGATGCAGCGACAGAGACTCGTCGATCTCTTTGCGCGATCGCTTGACCAATCTCCCCTTGTTTTTCTTGTTCTGCAACATCCACTTTTGCTTGGTTGACTGCTGTGGCGGATGCTTTTTTTCCAATGCTGCCAATATAGTCCGATTCGTCGGTGATGTCGGTGATGTTCACGTTCAGCAAGGTGAGACCAATTTTGTGCAGTTCTGGCTCGATGTTCTTTTTAATCGCCTCTAAAAATCGCTCTCGGTCTTGATTGATCTCTTCAATGCGGAGCGATGCCACAGTGAGTCGAAGCTGTCCAATAATAATCTCTGTCGCCATCGACTCAATTTCTCTCGCATCGAGCTCTAAAAGGCGCACGGCTGCGTTCGTCATCACCTCAGGGGTCAGTCCGATCGCCACTGTAAATGTACTCGGCACATTGATGCGAATGTTTTGATGGGACAAGGCACTCTTGAGGGGAATGTGAATTGTGCGTGGAATTAAATCGAGAAAGGCAAAACCCTGGATAATCGGCCAAACAAACATGCCTCCGCCATGGGTGCATTGCACCGTTTTGCTATGCCGTATACGTCCGTAGATGACGAGAATTCGATTGGAGGGACATCTGCGATATAGTTTCATGAGGCAAAACAGGGCTGTAGCGACGAGCGTGAGGGAGATCCAAAGGGAGGTGTTGAGGAAAGAAAGATTCATGGACGTAGACCTTGGTAAAAATTTTTTAGACAGGAAGAGGAATGCGCAAAAACTCAGAGGGCTCTTGCAGCACACATGTGTTATGAATATGCTCTAGAATGCGTTTTTGTTCTTGCCAAACAACGCGTTGCTTCGCCTCTTCAAAGGAAAGCCATTCATAGGCATCGTGTTCTGTCGGACTGAGGGTGACTTGGGACGTTTCAACAAAGGCGACGAAAGCCGGCATGAAAACGATTATATCGCGCTCTTGCGAATAAAAAGTTTCGACCGTATCGGCTGAGAAAAGCGCGCTGGGAAACAATCCTGTTTCTTCGCGAATTTCTCGTAAGGCCGCCTCGGGCGCAGTTTCTTCTCCCTCAATGCCCCCTGTGACCATCTGCCAGGTGCCGCAGAGATATTTTGCACAGCGTCGGATCAAAAGGTAGAGGACACCTTCTTCTGTACGACGCACAATATAGGCTGCGATGGCATGTGGGGCGATGAAGTTGGAGTTAGTACCCGTACGAATTGCCACAACCACAGCTCGATTTTACATTCGGATTGGAAATTTTGAAGCCAGCACCTTGGAGACCGTCAACGTAATCAACGACAGAGCCCATCATCCGATCCGCTGATTTTTGTTGAATGTGCAGCGCGATGCCATTGGATTGAATTGTGATATCATCGAGCTTAGGCTTTTCGGAAAAATCTAAGAAAAATTCAAAGCCACTGCATCCAGCCGCTCTTTCGCCTAGGCGCATGCCCCAGCCTATCTTTCCTTCTTCTTTCAAGATTTCATTATATTTTTGCACGGCTTTTTCTGTGATCGAAATGGTGGCAAGATCTACTTTTTCTGCAAGAATCGTATTGAGTTTCCCTAAGAGATTGTCGATTTGTTCATCTTCCATGCCATGGCTGTACATGCCAGCTTCCACAGTTTCCCAAGTCGAGGCGGAGCAACCTACGCAATGAAGACCTGAATTCGTCATTTCCTGCGCTAATTTTTGCGCTTTTCCAGGGAAACGAGTAAAAATATCGTCGATAGTCATGTCGCGAGTGATTTGTTGTTCCATGATTTCCTTAAGTTAAAATTTTATTTTGACGCAACCCTGCTTTAGGCGGCATTGGCATGCGAGCCGCTCTCGGTCGAGCTCGCCTAAAAAATCGGCTTCGGCTTGGTTGAATTCGGAAAGATTTTCCATGCCTTCAACGACCTCGATCACGCAGGTTCCACACACCCCTTCCGTACAGGCAAAGGGGACACCTGCCTGTTCACAAGCTTCTATAATCGGAGAATCGTCGGGAAGATTCACTTCTTCTTGCGTATCTTCAAAGACAAGTTTTGCCATAAGCCATCCTTAATGAGTATAGAATATAGGGATGGCTAGATTTATTTCAAGTTAGAAATCAAGGCTGGCGCGCGTGGTGAGTCCCTGAAGCGTTAAATTGCCTGTATTGAGCCAAGTTTCTTTAGCACTCGAAGCTGTTCCTCCTGTAGATCGAAAAATTTCTTGCAAGTTGAACCAAGAATTCCATTCATAGCCAGCAAAGATCTCGAAACGGGTCGCCTTAAAGTTCTTTTGATAGGAAGGGCCAATCGTGAATTGCCCTGTGATAGCGGGGCGCATATCGTTAAAGCTCGTATCGCGTACAGCGAGCTCAGTGCCCGTAGCGTTTGAAGTTTGAAACGCTGTGTTGTTATAAGTGCCTAACAGCCCTGCAAAAGTGGCACTGCCCGTCATGTAAACATCCATGAACCAGTACCAATCAAACATGGTTCCCACACGAAGGCCGCCGCCGAGGTAGCTCCATCGATTTCCAATTTTTGTTTGAGACCCCAAGCCGTCCGCATAAAGAACTTTCCAAAACTGGCTCATCCAGGCAGCCACTCCTCCCCCAACAAGGCGCAATCTGAGGTGGGGGTTTGGAAAAAAAACTCTTGTGATCAAAAGGTCCGCTACGTTGTAGTTGAGATGGATATAGCTATTGGCTGTCGCAACTGGATTTATGAAGATTTGAGGCCATGTCCCAGTTAAATATTGGTTTGCGACACCGGGAGCTGTGGCTGAATTGGCCCCTTGCGAGGAGAGTCTTGTGTATTGCATCCAAAATTCCCAGTACTTGGGGGCGCGAAAAAAGACCCCGGCGATTCTAAAGCCAGGCTCTCCATAAAAGGTTGCATTTTGAAAATTTCCCATCGCATACGACAGTGGCGCAGTCGATGGGCTTGTCATGGAAAGAGCGTAATCGAGCGCCCCTTCTTGGACACTCCAGAAAAGAAAATCGCCATGAAAGGAATAGACTTGGTTGTCGCGTCGAAAAAGATCGGCGTCAAAAGGAGGAGGATTTTTTTTTGAATAAGTCTCGGTGGGGGCGGCGAAGAGAGGAAGGGCAGACGCCAAGAAATAAAAAGCGTATTTCATAAAAACCTCGTTTCTCTTAGGAGTAAAAGAAAGGTGTATTTGTTTTCAATGAGAGAGATTAAAAAGTCCAATGATTCCGTTGGCAATCGTCTGAATAGCGATGGCGGAGAGAAAAAGTCCTCCCAAGCGATTGATGATGTTGATGCGCGATTGTCCCAAGATTTTTTCCAGCGCGCTGGCTGAATACAGGAGAGCCCCCATGATGAGCGCGACGAAAATAGAGGCTGCGCTGAGGATCATGAGATTAAAAAAATCGCCAAATTCATTGACTTGGACAATGACTGTGCTGATGGCGCCAGGCCCTGCGATGATAGGAATCGCAAGAGGAACAATCGCTCCAGAGCTTGTTGATTTTTGTTCTTCAGGCGTCTGTTGCAAAGAGCTCTCTTCCGCGTTTAACATAGAAAGAGCCATCATAAACACAACTGCGCCACCTGCGACTTGAAAGGCAGCAAGTTTAATGCCGAGGATATTTAAAAGGGGGAATCCAACCCAAGTCGTCACGAGAAGAACGACAAGAACCGCAATACTAGCGGTGATCCCTGTTTGTTTTTTTTCTGTCAGCGTTTTATTTCGAGTGATTTTTAAGATGGCTGGCAGGGCTGACAAAGGGTTTGTAACGACGAGGAGCGAGATAAAATAATTGAAAAATTGTGAAAAATCCACGGATCACTCTTTGATTGGTAAAAGGGAGTATAGCTCTAAACCAAGAAATTATGCAAATCGCTTCGGTTCGTTCCCGCCAATGACTTTAAAGCTGCGAGGTACAGGGGAAGAAAGATCGAGTCGCCTTCCAGTAAAAGGATGATTGAGTTCGAGCCTATGCGCATGGAGGCAAAGGCGTCGGATCGGGTTTTCTTTGGCTCCATAACGTGTATCTCCTACGATAGGCAATCCTGCCATTTGGCAATGCACTCGAATTTGATGCTTACGCCCTGTTTCGAGAATAATTCTAAGATAGGTGAATTTTGCTGAACGGCGCACAACCTCGAAATGGGTAATGGATTCGCGTCCATCGGGAGATTCAATCACATCGTAGGTTGAAAGCTCAGCGAGTCGGCTCTTCCAGGTGCCCTTGTCTTCTTTGAGACGCCCTTCGACGATGGCGAAATATTCTCTGTGGAGATCGTGTTTTTCAAAAAGAATCTTTAACCTGTCTTCCGCTTCTTTGCCTCGGGCGAAAAGGAGGGCGCCAGAGACATCGCGATCGATTCTGTGGACGGCGAAGATAGAGGGAGTTTGAAAGGCTTCTCGTAGAAGACCGAGCCCATTTCTCTCTCCGGTCCCTTCGTCGAGGGGGACGCTCAAAAGCCCCTCTGGCTTATCAATGGCGATCAGATGCCGGTCTTCATAAATAATTTTTACTCCAGGCACTTTTGGAGGGCTGAAGGTTTCTTGAGAGGAAAGGGTTTGTCCTGCAAGAAGAGTCGTATCTTCGCGGTGCAGACGTCTTCCATCGACGGAAAATCGCCCAGCTTGGAGCCAGTTTTGCAGCGTACGTCTGGAGCTGTCTGGATAAAGATGGCTGAGAGCCTCTCGAAGAGGCATAAATTTAGGGATCTTGTATTGCATAAGCTGAGACAATACACTATTCGGAATTCTTATGCCTCATTTTCTTTACATCCGATCGCATTTTTTTTGTGGCTAGAACTTTTTCCTGCGCCCGTTTAGAACGTTTTCGCTTCTGTCTTCTTAGTTTTTCTATGGCCTGGCGTTTAGTGCTTTTTTCTTTAAGGACGATCGCTTCCATGCGATCGCAAAGCTCGCGTCGAGCGAAAAGCCGGTTGAGGTCTTGGGAGCGGTTTTTTTGGCATTTGACCTCTATCCCAGAGGGGATGTGTTTGAGGTAGACGCAAGACGAGGTTTTATTAATTTTTTGCCCACCTCTGCCGGAGCCTAGAATAAATTTTTCTATAACATCTTTTTCTTGAATCCCTAAGGATTCCATTCGTGCCGCAATCTCCTCTTCCTTACCCATCTTCTTAAGATTACCCTTTTTTTAGAGGAAAAGCAATTCCCTCTTTACTTCAATAGGGGCTTTTCTGTAAGATAAAGGGAATAAGGGTGAGGAATGTGTCCTCATCTCTTACTAACAGTAAGACGTCCTGATCTTGTCTGAGTCTTTTCTCAAGAAATTCCGACGAACATTTTGGCCGTAGAGTTACAGTTAAAGATTATTTATTTTTTGGAGACCATTTTAATGAACCAACAACAAACGCAAAAACTTTATGTAGGCAATCTCAACTTCGATTCGAACGAAGATCAAGTTCGCGAGCTATTCGGCACATACGGCCAGGTAGAAGAAGTGAAAATTGTTATGGATCGCTTCTCAGGCAGATCTCGTGGATTCGCATTCGTTCGGATGAATTCTGCTGATTCCGCTGGAAAAGCGAAAGAAGCTCTTAACGGCCAACCTTTTCAAGGAAAAGCTCTCGTGATCGATTGGGCACGCACAGAACAACGCGATCGTCCAATGGGCGAGCGCAGAGAACGTCCAGCTGGCGAGTTCCGTCCACGTCGTGAAGGCGGGTTCGGCGGCAACGCTGCAGGCGGCGAGCGCGGCGAGCGTCGTGATTTTCGTGGCGGTGGCGGCAACCGTAGTGAACGCGGTGGCGATCACGGCGGCGGTTTCTACAATCGTTAATCTAAGAGCCTCTTAAAGAATCTTGTTTTTTTGAGGAAAAAGACCCAAGCTTTTCAGCCTGGGTCTTTTTTTTATTTGCGTTCTCTGAGAATTTTTTGTGCTGCAATTGCAACCTTATGCGCTGTATGCGAGTCTGTTATTTTTTTTGATCCTTGAAAAGTTTTTACAACAGGCGTTTCTAA